>CAZBXU010000040.1:0-21708 GCA_964495755.1 uncultured Spirochaetaceae bacterium
TTTGGTGAAGGTTGGTCGGCCGCCTCCGGGCCTGGATCCGAGCTTCGTGTAATTGACAATCTGTCGCGTCTTCAATTGATCCGGGGGATTCACTGTGCCCTCAGTACTTGCTTTACGATTTTAGGTAAGCATATTTCTCGGCTCGAACTCTCAACAGAATCGCTTCCCTACGGGATTGTATCTGTGCTACCGGAGATGAACCGTACAAGTACCCTGATTTCCCCAATAGCTGCCCGGCGTTGAGGCATTTTCCACCCTCCCCCAATCATAACTTTGCCTATCATTCATTCTCTCTACTATTGCCTGGACGAAGGGAGACGGTGGTACTATCATGTTCTCATGAACCACGAATTTCATCGATCTTTAGACACGACGATCGAGGAGATGAAGAAAAAGGGAACCCTGAAACGCCTGCGCTACCTGCAAAGCCCGATGGACGCCCGGGTACAGATGGAGGGGTGCGGCGAGATTATCATTCTGTCCTCGAACAACTACCTCGGTCTGTCCAATCACCGAGAGGTGATCCAGGCTGGAGAAGACGCACTGGAGCGCTACGGAGCCGGTACGGCGTCGGTTCGTTTCATCTGTGGAACCTTCTCCATCCACCGCGAGTTGGAACAGAAACTGGCCTCCTTTCTAGGCACCGAAGCCTCCTTAAGCTACGTATCCTGCTGGAACGCCAATGCGGGGGCTATTCCCGTGCTGGCAGGCGAGCAGGACGTGATCATATCCGACGAGCTCAACCACGCCAGCATCATCGATGCGGTCCGTCTATGCAAGGCCCGCCGCCTGATCTACAAACACGCGGATATGGAGGAGCTGGAAGATAGGCTCAAGAGCTCCAAGGATGCGAGGATCCGTCTGATCGCCACGGATGGTGTGTTCAGCATGGAGGGCGACCTGGCCCCTATGCCGGCCATCGTCGAACTGGCTCGCAAGTACAACGCGGTGACCCTGGTCGACGATTCTCACGGTACGGGAGTCATGGGTGCAGGCGGTCGGGGAGTAGCAGAGCACTTCGGTCTTCTCGGCCAGATAGATGTGATCACGGGCACGCTGGGCAAAGCCCTGGGAGGAGCCGCCGGAGGGTTTGTCGCCTCCAGCGCCCAGGTCATCGAAGTGCTGACGCAGTCCTCCCGCCCACAGATTTTCTCCAACGCACTCCCGGCGACGATCGCCGGCAGCGCCTTGAAGGCCATCGAAGTACTCGAAGCGGATCCGTCTCTGGTGGCTAAGCTTCATGACAACACCGACTACCTGCGCAGCGGACTGCGTGCCCGGGGATTCAATCCTCTCGATGCACCTTCGGCGATTATCCCGATTCTGGTGGGAGAAACAGCCTTCGCCATTCGGATGAGTGAGAGGCTTCTCGAAGAGGGAGTCTTTGTCACAGGATTTGGCTACCCCGTGGTTCCCGAAGGCACGGCTCGTCTGCGCGTACAGGCCTCCGCGGCCCTGGAGCGCGAAGATATGGATCGCGCCCTCGAAGCCTTCGTGAGGGTGGGAGGGGAGGTCGGACTGATCTAATCCCTGGATTTCGGGCACGATTTTTTCCCAAACTTTTTTCTAAAAACCTATTGCCAATTTATTGAAATACCGTTATGATTCCATGTGTTACTATGAATAGAAACATACTGCAAACGATCTGGTTGTGGTGGTCTTCCCCCCTTGGGCCGCCCGGATAAGCGCATCTTTGTATGCCTTGAGGCAAAAGCAGCGGCGGTTACCAGCTTTGGGTCGCCCGGCTTTTTTGCTTTTAAGCCAAGAGCTAAAGAAAAGCCATGCGATTCGACGCATGGCTTTTTTTCCCACTGCCGCCGCGGACTAAAGGCGGGTATGACCTCAAGTCCAATACTTTTTGGAGGTGGCGATGACTGTGCTACCGAACCGGCGGGAGTTCAAAGAAAAAGCCGGACAGGGAAACCTGATACCCGTTTACACCGAGGTCTACGCCGACCTGGAGACCCCCGTGTCCGCTTACCTCAAACTGAGACGGGGAGAAAACACCTTTCTCCTCGAATCTGTGGAAGGGGGAACACAGGTCGGCCGCTACAGCTTTCTGGGACGAGATCCGAGCGTCATATTCGAGGCTCGAGGTCAGCAGGTTACTATCCGCAGGGGTTCCCAGGTAACCAAGATCGAGACGACAAATCCGCTGGAAGAGCTAAAAAATTTGACCCGGGAATTTGTTCCCGTATCCGATCCCACCCTTCCCCCCTTTGCCGGCGGGGCTGTGGGTTATATTGCCTACGACGCGGTACGGCATCTGGAAAACCTTCCCGAAACCAATCCGGACGATCTGGGCGTTCCCGATATGCTCTTCATGTTCACCGACACGATCGTTGCCTTCGATAATGTGAGCCACAAGCTTACGGTGATGCACAACCTGCAGGCTCGTCCCGGGGATAATCTCGACCTGCTCTACGATCAAGCCGCCGGGGTGCTCCAGCAGATTCTAGCGGACCTGCGGAACCCCCTTGCAGAAGCTCAAGGTCAAAACGGGCAGGTGGAAGCCGAGGACAGTTTCAACTCAAACATAGAAAAAGAAGATTTTCTCGCCGCGGTCGAGCGCTGCAAAAGTTACATCAAAGGGGGAGATATCATCCAGGCTGTTCTTTCCCAGCGCTTGGACACCGAGTTCGAAGGGGATGCTTTCAGCCTGTATCGGGCGCTGCGCATCGTGAACCCCTCCCCCTACATGTTCTACCTCCATTTCGCAAGGCTGAAACTGGTCGGTGCATCTCCGGAGATTCATGTTCGCTCCTACGGCACAAATGTCACCATCCGACCCATCGCGGGGACCCGTCCCCGGGGCGAGAACGTAGAGCAAGACCTAAAACTGGAGAAGGAACTGCTGGCGGATGAAAAAGAGCGGGCCGAGCATCTGATGCTGGTCGACCTGGCCCGCAACGACATCGGCCGGGTCTGTCGCTACGGCAGCGTTAAAGTCACCGAGTTCATGGTCGTGGAGCGTTACTCCCACGTGATGCACATCGTCAGCGACGTGGAGGGAACCCTCGAAGATGGCAAGGATGCCTTCGACCTGATCGCCGCCACCTTTCCCGCAGGTACTGTCAGCGGGGCACCAAAGATCCGTGCCATGGAGATCGTTGAAGAGCTCGAACCCACCCGGCGCGGTCCCTATGCAGGGCTGGTGGGATACTTCAGCTTCAACGGCAACTTCGACTCCTGCATCACCATCCGCACTATGCTGGTCAAGGGCAACAAGGTGTATGTACAGGCCGGAGCGGGAATCGTAGCCGACTCGGTCCCGGAAAAAGAATACGCAGAAACCCTGAACAAGGCCAAGGCCCTGTTTCGAGCCATTCAAATGGCCAGAGGAGGCTCGTTATGATCCTCATGATCGACAACTACGACTCCTTCACCTACAACCTGGTGCAGCTGTTCGGAGAGCTGGGCCAGGATGTACGGGTCTTTCGAAACGATGCAATCACCCCTGAACAGGCGGAAGAGCTGCAACCGGATTATCTGGTTATCTCCCCCGGACCGTGCACTCCGAAGGAAGCGGGGGTTTCCGTGGAGATGATCCGTCATTTCGCCGGGAAGGTGCCCGTATTGGGAGTGTGCCTCGGCCATCAAGCCGTAGGCGCCGCCTTCGGGGCGGAGGTGGTTCAGGCTTCCCGGCTGATGCACGGCAAGCCCAGTGAGATCCTCCACGATTCACGAACGATCTTCTCCAGCCTACCTCCGGTTTTTTCGGCGGTACGCTACCACAGCCTGATTGTCGACCCCAAGAGTCTTCCCGATTCACTCGAGGTGAGCGCTTGGACAGCGGAGGGCGAGATCATGGCTCTGAGGCACAAAGAGTATGAAGTGGAGGGGGTCCAGTTCCACCCCGAGTCGGTAGCCACCGCTGTGGGCAGGCGGATCATTCAAAATTTCCTCGACCGGGTGAAAGAAGGCCAGGCCATCGATATGAAACAGGCCATCGCCAGGCTGGTGAAGGGGGAAGATCTGACCCGTGGGCAGATGACCACGATCATGCGTATTCTCATGGACGGCGAGGCTACCCCGGCCCAGACCGGGGCGTTTCTCAGCGCTTTGAGCATCAAGGGAGAGACCGTCCAGGAGATCAGCGCGGCCACGGAGGTGATGCGGGACAAAGCGACCTACGTGCCGGTGCCGCCCGGTTTCAAGGTGGTGGACACCTGCGGTACCGGCGGCGACGGGGCTCACACCTTCAACATCTCCACGGCCGCCGCCCTGATCGCCTCCGGTGCCGGGATCACGATTGCCAAGCACGGCAATCGATCGGTGTCCAGCCGCTGCGGAAGCGCCGATGTTCTGCAGGAGCTGGGAGTGAACACGGGTATTGATGCCAAGACAATGGCCCACTGTGTCAGCCAGGCGGGGATCGGCTTTCTCTTCGCCCCCACCCTGCACACCGCCATGCGCCACGTGATCGGAGCTCGCCGGGAGATCGGGATCCGCAGCATCTTCAACATTCTCGGACCCCTGTCGAATCCCGCTTTCGCTCAAGCCCAGGTTCTCGGTGTGTTCGACAGGAAACTCGTCCCGGTCATGGCCAACGTACTGAAAGCTGTCGGGGTGGAGCGGGCTCTGGTGGTTCACGGTTCGGACGGGCTCGACGAGATCACCCTGACAGGCTCCACCTACGTAACGGAGCTGCGTGACGGGGTTGTTCACGACTGGGTTCTCGATCCCACCGAGCTGGGTTTGGAGCTCTGCCGGCTTGAGGACCTGGCCGGAGACACCGTGGAAGCCAATGCCCGGATCCTGTTGGAACTCTTGGAGGGCAAAGATACCGGACCGCGTCGGGATGTGGCCCTGCTCAACGCCGCCGCGGTGATCTACGTGGGCGGAGGAGCGGAAACCCTGGTTGAAGGCTTGGAATTGGCCCGGGAGTCTTTGGAATCGGGCAAAGCCCTGATCAAGCTCGAGGCTCTGAGGAAGCTGAGCAATGCCTGAATCTAAAAAACTCAAGATGCCCTCGATCCTCAAGACCATACTCAACCTCAAGGCTGCCCGCCTGGAAGAACAGAAGCGCCGGGCTCCGAGATCGGAGTTGGAGCAACTCTGCAGGGATCTGCCGCTTCCGCGGGATTTCCGCTCTGCCCTTGACCCTGCCGCGAATGCATCGGAACCCCCCGTATTGCACAGATCCGGGTTTGTGTCGATCATCGCCGAGTTCAAGCGTCGATCCCCCAGCCGGGGATTGATCCGCCGGGATTTTCACTTACCCACGATCCACAGGGCCTACCAGCGGGGAGGGGCGGATGCCTACTCGGTGCTGACCGAAGAGGATCACTTCGGCGGCTCCCTCGCGGATCTGAAAGCGCTGCGCGAGCTGTCGGCGGTTCCCCTTCTGCGCAAGGATTTTCTCTTCGACCCCTATCAGATCTACGAAGCCCGAATGGCCGGAGCGGACGCTCTCCTGTTGATCGTCGCAGCCCTGGAAGAGGATCAACTGACGGAGCTGCTCGAACTGAGCCGCACCCTCCACATGGAGGCACTCGTTGAGGTGCATTCCACAGGGGAATTGGAGCGGGCTCTTGCCTGCGGCGCCCGAATAGTGGGAATCAACAACCGCGACCTGCACAGCTTCGAGGTAAGTCTATCGAACAGCCTTCAGCTTGCCCGTCAAATTCCTGCAAACGTCACCGTTGTGAGCGAGTCGGGGATCCACGGGCCGGAAGATATCCGCCGCCTGGCCGCGGTTGGAATCCGGAGTTTTCTGGTGGGGGAGCACCTCATGCGGGCTGAAGATCCGGCTGCAGCCCTGCGCCGGCTCAAGGAGGCTCTGTGAGGCATAACCCCGAATCCAATAGAGTGCGGATCAAAATCTGCGGTCTCACCCGAATCGAAGATGCCCGTCTGGCCGCCGAGTTGGGCGTCGAATATCTGGGCTTTATCTTCGCGAAAAGCCCCCGCCGGGTGGCTGCAGAGGCTGCCGGGGCGATCCTCCGGACTCTCGAGCAGGAGAGACAAGGGGGAATGCGGCCGGTGGAACGAGTCGGTGTGTTCGTCAACGCAAGCGGAGAGGACATCCTATCAACCGCCCGGCAGGCATCTCTAACCATGCTGCAGCTGCACGGGGATGAGGACCCGGATTTCTGCAGTCAGTTTGAGCTGCCCGTGATCAAGGCCCTACGCATCCTGGACCGGGGGATCTTTGACCTGGTTCGCGGTTATGACATACCATACATCCTTCTGGAACCCTATCTTCCCGGCAAGTACGGCGGTACCGGTGTGCAGGCGAACTGGCAGCTGGCCTCGGAGCTCGTAAGTACCTTCCCAGAGAAGATGTTCTTCCTGGCCGGGGGTCTGGGACCCGGCAATGTAAAGGCCGCTTTATCGGCGGTACGGCCCTTTGCCGTGGACGCCTCCAGTGCCCTGGAGAACCGTCCCGGCATCAAGGATCGGCAAAAAATGAAATCGTTTATCAAAGCAGTGAGGAGCAGATGAAAACCCAAGCAGAAAAACAGATACCCGGTTATTTCGGCGATTTTGGAGGACAGTACGTCCCTGAGATGATCATGCCCGCTTTGCAGCAGCTCGAATCCGAATACTCTTCCGCCCGGCGAGACCCGGCGTTTCAGGAACAGTACGAGTCCTACCTGAAGGAATACGACGGCCGGCCGACTCCGCTGACCTTCGCCGCCCGCCTGACCGAGACTTGGGGCGGAGCCAAGATCTACCTGAAGCGGGAAGATCTGAACCATACCGGCGCCCACAAGATAAACAACACCGTCGGGCAGATCCTTTTAGCCCGGCGCATGGGAAAAGTGAGGATCATCGCCGAAACCGGAGCCGGTCAGCACGGTGTGGCTACCGCTACCGTAGCGGCCCTGTTCGGTATGGAGTGTGTGGTGTATATGGGTGAAGAGGATATGGAGCGGCAGTCCCTCAACGTGTTCCGCATGCAACTTCTCGGTACGGAGGTCGTACCGGTTACCAGCGGCAGCCGCACCCTGAAGGACGCCATCAACGAAACGTTTCGTGACTGGGTTACGAATTTGAGAAGCACCTACTATATCTTCGGTTCCACGGTGGGACCCCATCCCTATCCCACGATTGTACGGGATTTTCAGCGGGTTATCGGGCGGGAAGCGAAGCAACAGATCCTGGCCAAGGAGGGCCGTCTGCCGGACCTGTGCATCGCCTGCGTAAACGGAGGCAGCAACGCCATCGGTCTGTTTCACGAGTTCCTGAAAGACCTCGGCGTGGGTTTAGTCGGGGTGGAGGCCGCCGGAGACGGAACCGATACACCCAGGCACGCCGCCACCCTGACCCTGGGTACCCCGGGAGTCTTCCACGGCAGCCACATGTACCTGCTCCAGGACGACAACGGCCAGGTTCACCCGACCCATTCGATCTCCGCCGGACTCGATTATCCCGGTGTCGGTCCCGAGCACTGCCATCTCAAAGACTCAGGACGGGCAAGGTATGAATGCGCAACGGACAGAGAGGCTGTGGCAGCATTTCAGGAACTGGCCAGGCTGGAGGGAATCCTCCCGGCACTGGAAAGCGCCCATGCCCTGGTTCAAGCCAAGAAAGAAGCGGCCCGAATGGGCAAGGACGGGATCATCATTGTGAACCTCTCCGGAAGGGGGGACAAGGACTGCCGGCAGGTGTCCAGCTACCTCGAATCCCACAGCCAGAAGGCGGGTGAATCGGCCCGGGGTCCTGATGGCACCGAGAGTCCCGGCGCAGGAGGTGGGGTGTGAACCGGCTGATTCAACGTATGAAAATACTTAAAAGTAGGGGCAACAAAGCCTTCGTCGCCTATATCATGGCCGGCGAGCCCTCCTGGGAAGCAGTCCGGGGCATTATCCTCGAGCTGGAACGCGTCGGGGTGAGTGCCGTCGAGCTGGGCGTCCCCTTCTCTGATCCCATCGCCGACGGGCCGGTTATCCAGGCTGCGGCCAACCGGGCTCTGGCCCGCGGCGTAACTCTGAATGAAATCTTCGACCGCGTCGGGGCGATACGGGAGCAAACAGACCTTCCGATTCTGCTCATGGGATACTGGAACGTGTTCCTCAAATACGGAAGGGAGCGCTGTATCGAGACCGCCCACTCTGCAGGAGTAGACGGCTTCATCATCGCCGATCTACCTCCGGAAGCAGATCCGGATTTTTTCCGGCTGGCTCGGGACCGGAACGTCTGTACCGTTCTGCTGGCCTCGGAGCTAACCCCCGAAGATCGCCTGAAACGGATCACCGCCGCAACCTCGGGATTCCTGTACTACGTACCTCAAGCGGGGATCACCGGGCTGGAGCTGAAAGCAGGTGAAGCGGTGGAGCAGCGCATCCGCCTGATCCGATCGCTGACCGACACGCCCATCTGTATCGGTATCGGTGTGAAGACTCGAGAGGATGCCCAAAAGCTCGATCGATACGCCGACGGGGTGATCGTGGGAACCCGGATCGTGGATTTCATTCATCACCAGGAGAATCAACCCGATCTGCCCCAGGCGGTTGCCCGCTTCGTTGGCGAGCTGATTCCTTGACAGGACTAAAACCTACAATTGTAATGCACTCAATACCCGCGGCTGCCGATAGGCTAGCCAGAGAAAAAAACAGTACCCGATGCACCTGGAGAGGAGAACAGAGATGGCACAAGCGGTGGAGCTACCTAAAGCCTGGGTGGCCACTGTCGACATGGGGTTGGGTCATCAACGGGCGACCTACCCCCTGCATTATCTTGCCGAGGGAGAAATCATCACGGTGGGCAGCTCCGCTGCCAGCGATCCGGAGGAGAAGAAACTCTGGGATCGGATGCGCAACATGTATGAGTTCCTGTCCCGGGTCCGCAAGGCCCCAATCATCGGCAAACCCCTGTTCGGCATGCTTGACGCCTTACAGAGCATCCCCTCCTTCTACCCGATTCGAGACATGTCCGCACCCTCCTACCAGGTGAAACTACTCGGCCGATTCATCGACCGGGGTCTGTGCAAAGGGATGATCGAAAAGATCAATACCAAACCCCTGCCGCTGGTTACCTCGTACCTGGCCCCGGCCATCGCAGCGGACAAAGCGGGCTACAGTCGTATCTACTGCATCATATGCGACGCGGAGATCAGCCGAGCCTGGGTAGCGGAGAATCCGAGAAGCAGCCGCATCCACTACCTGGCACCCTGCGGCCGGGCGGTGATGCGTCTGAAAAGCTACGGAGTTCCGGACGAACGCATCTTCCTGACCGGTTTTCCCTTCCCTCTGGAGATCCTGGGAAACGCCAATTTGGATGTGCTACGCGCGGATACGGCTCAGCGCTTGTTCTACCTCGACCCCAACGACCGCTTCTGGCCTCTGCACGGACGAAACGTGGTGCACTTCCTCGGAAAGGGAAACTGCCGATTCAAGAAAAACCGGCGGCTGACCATTACCTACGCTGTCGGAGGAGCCGGGGCCCAGAAGGAGTTCGGGTACCAGATCGCCAAGAGCCTCCGGGACAAGCTCAAGGCCGGTGAGATCGCCCTCAACCTCGTTGCCGGTGTTCGGGAAGAGGTCAAAAATTACTTCGAGCAACTAAAAGAAGAGCTTTTACCCGGATGTCCGTACGTGCGGGTCATCTACAGCCCTCTTAAAGAAGAGTACTTTCAAGCTTCTGCCCAGGCGATCCGGACGACGGATATCCTGTGGACCAAACCGAGCGAATTGAGCTTCTACTGCGGCCTGGGCATCCCCATCATCATGTCTCCGTCGATCGGAGCCCAAGAGGTGTTCAACCGCCGCTGGCTCCTGGAGATCCAGGCGGGTATCAGCCAAGAGGATCCTGAGTACACCGGAGAGTGGCTCTTCGACCTGTGGCGGGAGGGCCGTTTGGCGGAAAGCGCCTGGGACGGCTTTCTCAAAGCCCGAAAATACGGCACCTACAAGATCCAGGAGATCCTGGAAACCGGAACCATGGCCCGGGAGACCAGCCCCCTCAAGCGCTGATCATCTCCCCAAGACGGCACGTGCTCCTGATCACCGTCAACTCAAGCGCCGGCGGCGATCGACAGAGCACGGCACACGGCTTTCATTTTACGTATATGATTCATGATCGACAGCCGATCCGTTGGCTAAACTATCCTTTTCCGTTAGGATAGCAAAGTCATGAGCATTGCGAACACGATCCGACTGGGAAAGAGCGGGTTGCAGGTCACCCGCATAGGGTTCGGGGGCATTCCCATTCAGCGCCTCAGCGAAGAACAGACGATCAGAGTCCTCCACCGGGCCATCGACGGAGGTCTCAACTGGATCGACACGGCCAACGGCTACGGAACCTCGGAGGAGCGGATTGGAAAAGCAATAAAGAAATACCCCCGTTCCGAAGTGCTTGTGTTCACAAAAGGCATGGGTCGGGACCCGAAGACCCTGCGGGAACAGATCGAGCTTTCCTTCCAGCGCCTGCAAACCGAGAATATCGACCTCTATCAGTTTCACATCGTTCCGGATCCCGAGATGTGGCAGAGCATGGACGAAAACGGCGCCTTCGATGTGGTGCGGGAGTATCGCGACAAAGGAATGATCCACCACATCGGAGCCTCGGCTCACACCCGAGAAGCTGCTCTGGCGGTGATCGAACATCCGGAGATAGAAGTCCTCCAGTACCCCTTCAACTTCATCGTGGAAGAGGAAGGGTTGGAAATCGTAGAGGCCGGCCGTAAAAAAGATATCGGCTTCATTGCGATGAAGCCTTTCGGCGGTGGGGCGCTGCAGGACGCTCCCACCTGCATTCGCTTCTTACTCAGTGTGTCCAACGTTGCAGCCGACCCGGGATTCGAACATATCGAAGAGGTCGATGAAGTCCTATCTTTGTGGAAGGAGGGGGCTCCCCTTTCCGAGGAGAACAAACGCGCAATCGAACGCCTCCGCCAAGAACTGGGAACGCGTTTCTGCCGCCGCTGCGGCTACTGTTCGCCCTGCCCTCACGGAGTGCATATCATCTCCCTGATGACCATGGAAACCCTGGTAAAACGATTTCCGGCGGAAATGCTGTCGGAGGCTTGGATCACCGAAGCCGGAAGCTCTGTAGAGAACTGTATTGAATGCGGTGAATGTGAAGAAAAGTGCCCGTACGATCTGTCGATCATGGAAGGCATCCGCCGGGGTGCGGAAGTGCTGCACAGATATTCCTCTATCGAGTAGATAGTGCTTTTAAGAAACTTGGCCGTCACCCCAATACGGGCCGCTTTGTGCCCGAGCTCGAGAAGCAGAATATGACACACTACCGGGAACTCGTCCTTGCTCCGTGGCGACTCTTCTATCCCTCCTTTTACCACATCCCCAAGTAAGCACGGCCCAAGACCGATCGCATCTTCTGCTCTCACCCCACGACGAACTTCAGAGTTTGACCTCCCGCCCATGCCGTACTATCTTAATACAATGATCAAACTAGATGCGGGATTCCGGGATGAGTGAGAGTTTAAAGTTTCGCCCTGAAATCCGCCTGGAAAAGGTCTTCTTCTTCTATCCCGAGACAGAGCAGCTTGTGTTCACCGATCTGTCTATTGAGCTTCCCAAAGGTGTTACAACTCTAGTGGGCCAAAACGGCACGGGCAAATCAACCCTGCTGCTCCTTGCCGCCGGCATTCTGCTGCCGGTTGAAGGAACCGTGTACCTCCAAGAAATCGACACTAGAAATCTCCGTGAGGAGCAGGAGCGGCAGCGCTACGTTTCCCTCGTGTATCAGAACATGGAGTTCGAAACCGATGAAACGATCGGGGATCTACTGGAATACGTTCACGAAAACGGCTTTCAAGAAACCAAGGATCCCGGGCTGGTCTCCAACCTGGTCGATGTCTGCGAGTTGAATAAAGTCCTTGGGAAAAAGACCCAAGAGGTGAGCAAAGGTGAACTGCAGCGGACAATCGTTGCCTTCAGTCTGCTGTACGGGTCTAGGATCATCATGATGGACGAGCCGATCTTCGCCCTGGAGGAGTACCAGAAGCACAGGATCATGGATTTCCTGTTCGACTACTCACGAGCACAGGACATCAGCCTCTATTATTCCGTCCACGAGCTCGATATCTCAGAAAAATACTCGGACTACCTGCTGCTGTTCCACAAGAATGGTAGACTCGAGTTGGGACAGACCAAAGAACTCTTCACCAAGGAAAACATAGAAGAGGCTTACGAAGTTCCCTACACCATGTTGAAGCGTAAAGAAACGATATTCAGGGAAACCCTCCAGGATCTTTCTTCAAAGGGATCCAGCGATACCTCATGATCGATCTAATCTACGACTGTGATATCACCATGGGCCTTCCCGGTACAGATGTGGACGACGGACTTGCGCTGCTCTACCTGCTGGGTTCGCCCAAAATACGGATTCTCGGCATTACCACCACCTTCGGCAACAGCACGATAGAGGAGGTGCACCCCTGCCTGCTCTCCATTCTCAACGACCTGGGGCACAGCGACATTCCCGCCTTCCGGGGTGCGCCCCGCCCGGAGGAAACCATCGGTCGCGACAGCGAGCCGAGGGACAGCGAAGCTGCTCGGTTTCTGGCGGACACTGTTCGTCTAAATCCAGGTACGGTGTGTATTCTGGCTACCGGCTCAACGACGAACCTGCTCGGAGCTTACCGTTTAAATCCGGGATTTTTCTATGATGTTAAGGAGATCGTGTTCATGGGGGGAATCGTCGAGCCCCTTTTGATAAACGGCCGGAAGATGAAGGAGCTGAACTTCGCCAGTGATCCCGAGGCGGCTCTCTACGCCCTGTACGCGGGAGGACCTCCCGCCGCTTCAACCGGAGCCGACGCGCCGCCCCGCACTTCCGATCCCGGCCGCTGCGCAATCACAGTGATCAGCGGGAATCTATGTCTTCAAGCGCTGCTGACCCGAGAAAGCTTCGATGCCTTTGTTGATCAAATCAGCGAAAATCGAACTCATACAAATACCCCCGGATCCCGTGGCGGGAAGGGCTTTGTCACATACCTGAAAGAGAAGATCCTGCCCTGGTTCTCATGGACCGAGGGACTGTACGGCCTGCCCGGATTCCACGCCTGGGACGCCACCGCTGCGTTGTACATCACGGATCCGCAGCTGTTTGAAACCGCAGAGGTCGTGCTTCACTCCCTCCTCGATGACCTGAGCGGCGGTTTCCTGCGCATCGAGCGCACGGTCGGTGATCGAGCCGACAGCGACGACAACTCCTGGAGGATCAACCTTCCAAAACAGATCCGGGATATGGCGGGGTACTGGCGGACGCTCTTCGACGGCTGGCGCAGAGCAGGAGAGGCATGGCCGGAATGATAAAAAAACGATCGCCAAATAGGACATTTTCCTCCCATCCAGCCTTGGACAGGAGCATCCGGGCCAATCTTCCCACGATCCTGCTCCTCGTTTTCGTTCTCTTCTTCCTGTTCACCGCCCGTATCATCTTCTCTCCCCTCCTCCTCTCCATCGAGGAAAGTCTCGGGATCGGTCACGCCCAGGCCGCCTCTTTCTTCCTGTTCATCGCCCTCGGTTATTCGGTAATGATGCTGTTCAGCGGTTTCGCGGCTGCCGGTATTGGACATCGAGGTACGATCCTGCTGTCCGTACTGTTGGTTCTCCTCGGCCTCCTCGCCATATCGTTAAACTCGTCTCTGTGGGGAATCCGGGCGGGACTGATCCTTCTGGGGATCGGCGCCGGGTTGTATTTCCCTTCGGGGATACCTACCATCACCTCTCTGGTCGATGACAAGGACGAGGGCAAGATCCTCGCCTTTCACGAGGTTGGCCCCAACATAAGTTTCGTCATCGCCCCGATCGCCGCCATCTATTCCTTACGTTTTTTCAGCTGGCGGATCCTTCTCCTTTTTCTCGCCTGCATCGGCGTTGTAGCGGGAGTTCTGTTTCTGATTTTCGCCAAAGGGGGACACTTTCGAGGCAAACCACCGCATCTGGCCAATGCCCGGCTGATATTGACAAAGTCCTCCTTCTGGATCATGGCGATACTCTTCGCCCTTGGAGCTGGCGCAGGGGTAGGTGTTTTCGCCATGACCCCGACCTATCTGGTGGCTGAACGAGGGATGAACCCGGAGCTGGTGAACACTCTGGTCGGTCTTTCCCGGGTTTCCAGTCTGGTGATCATTTTTATCGCCGGTTACCTTGTGGACAGGTTTGGGGTTCGCCGCGTCATTACCACGGTCATGTTGACCGCAGGTATTGCCACCGCCGGTCTCAGTCTTGCTTCCCGGCCGCTTCTTATCGTTGCGGTATTCCTGCAGCCGATTCTAACAGCCTGCTTCTTCCCGGCAGGTTTCGCAGCAATTTCACGGATCGCTCCACGGGAGATGCACAACCTGACAATTTCTTTCATGTTTCCGATCGGATACGCCTTCGGTTCCGGTCTGGTTCCCTTCCTGCTCGGTCTGCTCGGGGACCGGCTCTCCTTCGCATTCGGATTTCGTCTATACGGAGCGCTCCTGACAGCCAGCGCGGTACTGCCGTTTTTCCTGAAGCTCCGGCAGACCCGCGAAAATTCAGCATAAAATTCCTGAAAAACGGTAGCCCACAACCCTTCAGGGTGTGTAGAATGGGGCGGTAGGAGGTGTAGGATGAGTTATGGATTTGGGATTGTCGGTCTTGGACTGATTGCGGACTTTCACGCCAAAGCGATCCAGGCGATCTCGGGAGGCAGGAGCAGCCTGGTGGCCTGCTGTTCCCGCAGCGCAGAGAAAGCTCAAGGATTTTCAAAAAAATACGCCTGCACAGGGTACACGGATATTGTCAAGTTCCTCGCACATCCGGGACTCGATATCGTCAGCCTCTGTACCCCCTCGGGAGCCCACCTGGAGCACTCCCTGGCCGCGGCCAAGGCGGGAAAACACGTGATCGTGGAGAAACCTCTTGAAATTACACCGGAACGCTGCGACAAGATCATTGCCTCCTGTGAAAAGGCCAAAGTCAGCCTGGCCGGAGTCTTTCAATCCCGCTTCTCCGAGGTCGCGGGAATCGTGAAAAAGGCCGTGGATCAGGGCCGTTTTGGCACCCTTGTCCTGGGAGATGCCTACGTGAAATGGTTCCGAAGCCAGGAGTACTACGACGACGGGGGTTGGCACGGCACCCAAAGCTTGGACGGCGGCGGGGCATTGATCAATCAGTCGATTCACGCCATCGACCTTTTGCAGTGGTTCATGGGCCCCGTGGAGTCGGTGCAGGCCTTTACCGGAACGATCGGTCACAAGCGAATCGAGGTCGAAGACAACGCCGCAGCAGCTCTCCGCTTCCGAAACGGAGCCTTTGGAGTGATCGAAGGATCCACCTCCGTGTACCCCGGTTTCCTCAAGCGCATCGAGATCTCGGGAACCAAGGGAAGCGTGATTCTCGAGGAAGAGACCCTCAAAGCCTGGGACTTCGCCGAGGGGCTCCCGGAGGACGAGGAGATCCGGGAAAAGTTTGGGGCGGGGACCGAGACCGGGGGAGGAGCGGCTGACCCCGCCGCCATCAGCTTCGAAGGCCACCGTCGCCAGTTCGAGGAGTTTATCACTTCCCTGGAGCAGGGCCGCTCACCTCTGGTTGACGGCCGGGAAGCCAAGAAAGCCGTGCAGATCATCCAGGCGATCTATGCCAGCGCGAAGAAAGGGTCACTGGTGCGGTTGGCCTAGCCGGGTGAGGAAGCGGTCAGGCCATGAAGTACGATTTCGACACTCCCGTGGACAGATGGGGGACCGCTTCGATCAAGTGGGATTTCAGCAAGCGCTTTACCGGGCTGGTGGACCTGATCCCTCTCTGGGTGGCGGATATGGATTTTCCCGCCTGCTTCGAGGTGATCGAGGCCCTGAAACGCAGAGCGGATCACGGTGTTTTTGGCTACACCCTGGAGCCGGAGTCCTACTACCGGGCCGTGATCGACTGGATGAAGCGCCGCCACGGTTGGGAGATCCGCCGTGGTTGGATGCTGTCCGCTCCCGGGGTCGTTCCTTCCCTCAACCTGGCGCTACTGGCCTACTCACAACCGGGAGACAGGGTGATCATCCAGCCCCCGGTGTACTATCCCTTTAAAGAATCGATCCTCAAGGTTCGGCGGCGGGTAGCGGAGAATCCCCTGGTCCTCGATGGGGGCCGGTACACCATGGACTTCGATCAGCTGGAGAAGCTGATCGACGGGCGCACCCGCCTGCTGATTCTCTGCAGCCCCCACAACCCGGTGGCCCGGGTGTGGCTCAAGGAGGAGCTGGAACGCCTGGTGGAGATATGCCTGCGCCACAACATCATCATCCTCTCCGACGAGATCCATCACGATCTGACACTGAAGGGTAACCGCCATTTCCCCACCGCGTTCCTGTCCAAAGAAGCCGCCGGCATTACCGTAACCTTCACCTCGGCGACCAAGACCTTCAACCTGGCCGGTCTGGGCTGCTCCCTGGTCATCGCCTCCGACAAGCATCTGCGAGATCGCTACCGCTCCACCCTGCAGAGCATCTGGAGCGGAATCGCCAACGCTCTCAGCGCCGTGGCTACCGAAACGGCCTACCGGCACGGGGAGAGCTGGCTCGAGCAGGTTCTCGAGTACGTGCAGGGAAACTACGACTTTCTCGTCTCCCACCTGGCGGAGCGGCTGCCGGAAGCCCGGGTGTTCCCCCTGGAGGGGACCTATCTGGCCTGGGTCGACCTGCGGTCCCTGGGCATGAGTGACGAGGAGCTGAAACAATGGATCATGGGGCGGGCTCGGGTCTGGCTCGATGACGGACCCATGTTCGGTACCGGTGGGGAGGGTTTCCAGCGGATCAACCTGGCCTGCCCCCGGCGTACTCTAAACAAAGCCTTAGAGGCGATGGTTCAGGTCTTGCGATAAACCAAAATCTCTTCGCTCCCCCGACGAGGCGCGGATGCCCATATACAGACCGTGGCCATCACAACCGCGACCATGCAAAACATAACGGCAGCGGTGTAGGTTCCGCTGCGATCGTAGATAAAGCCGCCGAGAACCGGCCCGCAGAACAACCCGATTCCCAAACCCAGCTGTAAGATGCCGTAGATCAGCCCGAAGTGCCGCCCTTTGAAGATGTCCACGGCCGTGGCCGAGTCCATCGCAGGCCGGGTCCCAAATCCCAGGCCGAAGAAAACGGCGAAGAACAGCGGCAGGATCAATTTCCCCCCGGTGGGAACGGAGAGCAGGAACACCGTGCCCAGAAGAATGCTGACCGTCCCCATGGTGTAACTCCACTCCCTACCGATCCGGTCGGACAGCGTTCCGCTGAGAATCATACCGCAAAATACCGACAAGCCGTAAACTCCCACTACCCAAGCCGAACCCATACTGCTTAAGCCCTTTCCCTGAAGTAGAGCAGCTTGGTGGGTGACTATCGGCATGGTGGATAGGGAGCCGAGTATGAACTGAACGAAGCATATCCAGAACCGGCGATTGCGCATCAGTGCGGCAAGAGCGACACGGGAACGCAGAGGTTCTCCCTCCTCAGAGGAAGAGACCTCCTTTTCAAGCGGTTTTAGACCCATCTGATCGGGGTGGGACTTTTGGAAGAGAAAAATGAAGGGTATTAGCAGAGGGCCGATAAAAACAGCCATAGCAAGATAGCTCAATCTCCATCCCCAACCGGCAATAACGAGCTGCAGGAGAGGAATAAAGGCGAGAGTACCGGCACCGGAGCCGCTCGAGATGATCCCAATCGCCGTACCCCTGTGTTTGATGAACCAGTTGGAAATGATGATCGTGTGGGGCACGAGACTCAGCCCGCTGGCCCCGACGGCGCAGAGGATTCCAAAAAACACAACCATCTGCCAGAGCTGCTCGATGAAGAAGCACAGGGCCAGGCCCACCGAGGCGAACACGGCGCCGATCGGGATCAGCTTTTTTATGTCGATCTTGTCTGATAGGTACCCGATGAAAAATCCGATGATCGATGCCACCAGGCCGAAGAGCGCCGGGGCAACGGAAAACACGGTCCGACTCCAGGCGAACTCTTTCAGCATCGCCGGGAAAATTACGATAAAGGACTGCTTGATCGTCGCACTCAGCGCTATGGTGATAAAAGATAGGGTGACGACGATCCAGCCGTAGTAGAGTCGACGTTTGGTCGCAGGTATCATGGAAGACATATCCACCACCGTCAGAGCTTAAGGACATCCTGATCCCAGAGTATACAAGTTCTTCTCGGTGCTGCAAACTGCCCGTCCATGGAGATCCGGTCCGTTTGACCGGTAATCAGGACGCGACTTCGCGGACCTTGCTCATCCTGCGGATTCCCGGCTATTCTATCGGGGAGCTGCGGGCTCGCCCGGGGTGAGAACAACACAAAGAGAGGCAGTCTGATGCGCATAGCACATATATCTGATTTTCACCTGCCAAACAAACCGGGGCAGAGTGTGAACGACGCACTTCCCGACGCCAATCTCGTGGAGGCGGTGGCCACGCTGAAAAAACAGACTCCAAAACCGGATCTGATCGTGCTGGGGGGAGATCTTCTTGACGATGGGCAGAAGGGCAAGTATGAAACAATCGCCGATCTGTTCAAGGATTTCCAGGTTCCCGTGCACACCGTGGTGGGGAACCACGACGATTTGAAGAACTTGAAAAAAAGCTCGTTGATCGAAAAGGGGAAAAATTATCCCGGGTACGGTTCCTTCGATCACGGTGAGATTCATCTGATCCTGCTCCACACCGCCGGAACGGGCAAGTCATACGGCCACCTGGATGAGGAACAGCTTCTGTGGCTGAGTGAAGATCTCTCTGAAAACCGAGCGAAACCGGTGTTGATCTTCATGCATCACCACCCTATCGACAGCGGCATCCCCTGGCTGGACAAGATGAAGCTGCAAAACGCCGATGCATTCTGGGAGATCGTGCCCCCCTACTCGAATAATATTCTGGGGGTCTTCTTCGCCCACCTGCATATTCAGATCTCCACACTAATTCGGGGAGTACTTGTAGCCAGCCCCCCTGCTGTATGCTTTCAGTTTTCCGGAAACAGCGATGCCGAAAAAGCGGAACTCTCGGGCGAGCAACCCGGATTCAATCTGATCGACCTGAAGGAGCTGCATCAGCTGCGGATCCGGACCGTACGATTTTCTCCACCCGTTTCCGACAAAGGGAAAAGCGCAATTTCCCGGCTGGTGAAACAGAATCATGCCGCATTGGGACTACAAGCAGGAGTAATTGGGCCGCGCTGAAATCGACCCCTCCGGTCCGTTCACCGCCGGCGACTACACCAGCTTCGAGATAGCCTACACTGCGGGATTTTTCGGAATCGACGACTCGGGCAGTATCAAGATTGTCCAGCGCTTTGCCGGCGATATGAGCACCCCTCAGTTCGACGATCCGAAGGCTCCCGCCTACCTCAGCGCAGAGGCCAGCAATGGGGCGACCCTACTGCTGCGCTACGACATCAAGGACAATATCCGGCCCTGGGGCAAGACCCTGTACATCAAAGTGGTCCGGGGATACCTGCGGCAGGGAGACAGGATCGTCGTGCGTTTCGGAGACCGCCGCGGTGGATCGCCGGGAATCCGGATGCAGACCTTCTGCGAGGATACCTTCGAGCTCAAAGTCCTGGTCGATGCCTTCGCCACCTATGAATACGTGGAGCTTCCCCGAAGCCCGGTCCTCCGAATCGTTTCCGGGCAAGCGGTGCGCCGGCAGGCCGTGCTGCCAACACTTCGCAGAGTCGGGGAACCTTTTCGTCTCTGTCTGAAAGCGGAGGATCAGTGGGGAAATCCCACAGATATTACTGAATCCGTGATTGTCCTCGAGGCAAATCTGGAGGTCACCGGCCTGCCGAAACGGATGAACTTTGCAGCCGAGCAGCCGGTGGTTGTGGTGAAAAACCTGAAGGCCGAAGAGCCGGGAGACCTCTTCGTCCGCGTATTGGACTCAGAAGGCCGCCTTCTGACCCGCAGCAATCCCCTGCGGCTCGTCGCAAGGGACAGCGCTGAAGTTGCTCCGGTCGGAGTCCCACCTACGGAAAATGAGGCGGGGCGTATCCGCCCCTACTGGGCGGATATGCACGGTCAAAGCGAGGAGACCATCGGCAGCAACAGCGCCCGGGACTGGGAGGCGATCACAACGTCATCTTTCTCCGGCCCGGAGAACAGATTCACCGCTCCTCCCACGCCCTGATCTACGACCTCTCCGATGCGGACAGCGACCGCCACACCAGCCGGGAGCTCTTCGAAACCCTGGCCGACAGAGATGCCTTTCTCTACGGCCACGTCGGAGGGCGGTACGCGGACCTGAGCGTGGCCCTGGATACGGGAATCACTCCCGCCGTGGAGATTCATTCGGCCTGGGGAACCTTCGAGTGGCTGCTTCAAGACGCCTTCGCTCTTGGCTTGAGGCCGGGAGTGGTCGCCAACAGCGACGATCATAAGGGCCGTCCCGGAGCCAGCTACCCCGGGGCGTCTCGGTTTGGAAGCTACGGCGGTCTGACCTGCTTTCTCTGCAGTGAGTTGAGTAGAGAGGCGGTGTTCGAGAGCCTTCACAATCGAAAGCATTACGCGACCACGGGCACACGGCTGTACCTCCACACTTCGGCCACCCTGGCGGGGGAGGACCATCCGGCCGCAATGGGTGACATCCTGCCCACAACGGCTCGAACCGTGACCTTCCAAGCCGAAGCCCTCTGCTCTACGCCTGTCGAGCGGCTCGAGCTGTTCAACGGTACGGAGCGGGTCTTCACCTTCAGAACCTACAGCGAAAACGATCTGGGTCGACGCATCCGGGTGCTCTGGGAAGGAGCCGAATACAGAGGCCGGGGCCGGGAAACTCGCTGGGACGGCACTGCGGTCATCGACAGCAACCGGGTTGTAGGAATCCACAAGATCAATTTCTGGAATCCGGAAAAATCAGTCACCCTGGAGAAGGAAAACAGGATCCCCTGGCAATCCCTCACCACCGGAGGATTCAGCGGTTTCAACATGCTCCTCGAACACCCCTCCAGGGGCAGGTTCCGCATCGATACCCCGTTGCTGCAGTTCGAGATCGAAATACAGAGCGTCGGTTTGGAGGATACGGTGAAAGAGGCGGGAGGTCTGGGCAGGAGAATGCGGATCTTCCGGCTGTCCGACGAGCTCAGAGATACCGGAATTTCGGTGGAACAGACATTCACCTTGCTACAGGGTCAGGACAATCCGCTGTACGCCAAGATCATCCAGGAGGACGGCACGCGGCCTGGAGCAGCCCGATATACCTCGTTCCGGGCTGAATCGTGACTCCCGGGGTTGCTCGGACTATCCGAACAACAGCGCTGCGGCGATCGCCAGGGAAGTTCCGGTGTGCATGAACACACCTACGGCCGTGGCTGGAACCGGATCCGTCTTCTCCCACTCAGACACGCTCACAAACAGCCAGAAGAACAGGACAATCGGAAGAAGAGCCGCCAGCCCGGCCCACGGGTAGATTCCCGCCACCACATAGAGGATGACGTTGATCCCGGTAAAACTGTATACGGCCAGGACCACAGCCCGGGTACGCCGCCGTTGAGGTCCTATCCGTTCGTACATCACCCGGTAGCCGAGAATCACGGCCAGAGAGATCAGAGTGATCGGTAACCCCGCTGCGAAGGCAACGCCTTCGGTCTTGCCGGTGAGGGCCAGGTGCACGCCTCCTGAGATCAGGGGAGGAATGAAGGCCGTATAGAGAAAGGCGTAGCGGAAGGGGGAGAAGACGTACAGGGCTCCGATGCTTCCGGCGGCGACTAGAAACACGAGAACGCCGATACCCACAGTGACAGTGAAGTAAATAAGCACGGCCAGAGCGACAAGAGCTATGGGAATGAGAACGAGGGGAATCCGG
>CAZBXU010000041.1:0-21562 GCA_964495755.1 uncultured Spirochaetaceae bacterium
TTCAGCTGATGACGGAACAACTCAACCTGGCCTCGATGATCGAAGTTCCCCTGGTACTGGTGGACGTACAGCGGGGAGGGCCCAGCACGGGACTGCCTACAAAGACCGAGCAGTCGGATCTGAACCTGGCCATCTACGGTGTCTCCGGAGAGTCCCCCCGGATTGTTCTTGCTCCCACATCGGTGGAGGACAGCTTTTACCAGACGATCCGGGCCTTCAACCTGGCCGAACGGTACCAACTTCCCGTGATCATGCTCACCGATCAATCGATCGGTCTGCGGAAAGCTACGGTGCGTATGCCCGATCTGTCCCATATCATCCAGCTGGACAGCCACGTTGCCCGCACCAAGGTCAAGATTCCCCAGCCTGAGTTTATCAATCTGATCCACAGAGCGGAACCAACGGCGAAGGAATTAGAAGACTACCGCCGTTTCCGGATAACCGCGGATGGAGTCTCGCCCATAGCCCGACCGGGGACCCCGGGCGGCCAGTATCTGGCCACCGGCCTTGAACATACGGAATCCGGAAAGCCCGACTATACACCGGAGAACCACCTGCAAATGAGCAGGAAGCGTTTTCGCAAGATGGAGGTAATCGCCCGTTCCTTCGACACCAATCCGATTGAGATCTGGGGACGGGCTGATGCCAAGATCGGGATTCTCGGCTGGGGTTCGACCGCCGGGGCGATTCGGGAGGCTCGCTATCTGGCTGAAGAGAGGGGCATCCATGTGCGCCATATGCACCCCCACACATTATCTCCGATGCCCCATCGGCAGATATCGAACTTCCTCGTTCGCCTGGAACATCTCATTATAGTAGAAGAAAACTACACGGGGCAGTTCGCTCACCATATCAAGGCACATTTCGGAGTCAAGGCGATCGAGCTTCACAAGTGCGAAGGTATACCCATAACACCGGAGGAGATCCTGCGGGGGATCGAGAAAGTAGCGGGGATCATCGATGAGTACAGCATTGCCAAACTATAGAAGAAAAGAGATCCATCCGGTGTGGTGCTCCGGCTGCGGCAACTACGGTGTGCTCCGGGGGGTTGAAAAAGCTTTCGGCAACCTGAAGGTTCCGGCGGAACAGACGGTCGTTGTTTCCGGGATCGGTTGTTCGGGGCGTTTTTCCCACTACCTCAACACCTATGCCCTGCACGGGACCCACGGACGAGCCCTGCCGATTGCTACGGGAGTGAAGACGACCCGCCCCGATCTGACGGTGCTCGTTGTAGGAGGAGACGGAGACAGCCTGGGCATCGGCGGAGGACATCTGCCCCATGCGGCCCGTAAAAACGTGGATCTGACCTTCCTGATCCTGGACAACAATACCTACGGTTTGACCAAGGGCCAATCTTCCCCAACCACGCCGTGGGGCTGCGTTACCAAGACCTCTCCGTACGGCTCGCCCGAGGATTCCCTGGATGTGCTTCCCATTCTTCTCGCCTACGATGTCTCCTTTGTAGCCCGTACGACCAGTTTGCGGATCGCGGAAATCTCGGCGGTGATTTCCAAAGCCATGCAGCACCCCGGTTTTTCCGTCGTTCACATCCTCTCCCCCTGTGTAATCTTTCCGGTGCTTGAGCAGAAGGCGCTGAGGGAGCGGATCGAGCCCCTGCCGGAGAGCCACCCTCCCACCGACAAGGCGGCGGCCCTGGAGCTGGCTTACTCTACCGATCCCATCTACACGGGGGTGTTCTACAGCATCCAAAAACCTGTCTTGGATGCCCGGCTGCGGCATCTGCGCGAGAGCGCTCTCAAGCGCTACAGCGCCAAGGGTAAGGCACCCAGCATCCTCTCGCTTATGGAGCGCTTTCTCTGATACCGGGGATTCCAGCCATGCTGCTCCTTAGCCTTGACAGGCGCCGGGCCTATTAATAATGTTCAATTGATTTCAGGCGGGAGGGTAAGGGAGTGTTGGATATCATCATTGGAGCCGTGGTCATCGTGTTCTGCCTGGGTGCTTCTTCGGCCTTTGTGTTCTACAGCCGCAGGCAGATCGAAAAGATCTCCCGCATGAAACGCACCACCTACCGCGACATCATGAAGAACAGGCATGGATAAACCTACAGTCACAACCGAGCTGTCCCGGGACTTGAATCTCTTTCACCTGACAATGATGGGTCTGGGCATGATGATCGGCGCCGGCGTGTTTTTGGGCATAGGAAATGCCATCCGCATCGCCGGTCCCGGAGGGCTGCTTCTCACCTTCGCCCTCAACACGCTTTTAGCCCTCTTCACCGCTATGTCTTATGCCGAGCTCAGCTCTGCCATTCCCAGGGCGGGCGGCGCCTACAACTTCGCCCGCATCGGCTTCGGCGGGGGTACGAGCTTCCTGGCCGGTTGGATGGAGTGGTTTGCCTCGAGCGTGGCAGGAAGCATGTACGCCATTACCTTTGCCATCTACACGGTTCGCTACCTGGAACAACTCAGGTTTTTGTCCTGGCTGGCCGTGCCCACGCTTCTGGTAAAGCCGGTGGCCGTACTTATTGCCCTGTTTTTCCTGTATATCAACTATCGCGGCGCATCAGAGACGGGAAAGATCGGCGCAATCATGACGGCAGGACAGACCCTGTTTCTGATTGCGATCGGCGTGGTCGGTGTGGTGGTAGCGATTCGGGACCCCTCTCGTCTGCAGAACTTTCAATCCTTTCTTCCCTTCGGCTGGTCGCCTTTGTTTATCACCATGGGATTTACCTACGTAGCCTTCGAAGGGTTCGAGGTGATCGCTCAAGCGGGGGATGAGGCCATCGAGCCGAAGAAGAACCTGCCCAAGGCCATGCTGTACTCTGTTTACGTCGTGGGGATTACCTACGTTGTGGTTGCCTTCGCCACGGTGATCTCGGTAAAGGCGGGCTCTCCGGATGTAACCGGTGAACCCTGGCAGTGGATCGGGAGTTTCCGGGAGCGGGGTTTTGGAGAGGCGGTAGCCAGACTGATCCCCTTCGGTAACTTCCTGCTTACCCTGGCGGTCATCTTCGCCTCGACCTCGGCGCTCAACGCCACGATCTATTCCGCCACCCGGGCCTCTTACGCCCTCGGCAGGGACCGGATGCTTCCGAAGCCGTTCGCCAGAATCTCCAAACGTAGAAAGACCCCTTGGTTTGCTCTCCTGGCCACGGGATTCATTGTACTAGTGGTGGCTACGGTCCTGCCGACGATGGATGTGGCTTCGAGCGCGAGTATGATGTTCCTCTTCCTCTTCTTCCTGGTGAACCTCTGCGTCATCAAGATCCGTCTCAACATGAGTGACGAGCTGCAGTACGGATATCTGACGCCCCTGTTTCCCATCGTGCCCATGTTGGCCATCTCCGTGCAGGTGGTGCTGGCTGCGGAGCTCAGACACATGAGCCTGATCGCCCTGATCGTTGCTCCCGCCTGGAGCCTCGCCGGCTTGTTTATCTACAAATTCTATTCCAGCAGCCGGGCGCTGCCCGCAGAAAGCGAGATCCGCGTCCTCGAAGAGGTAGAGGTTCCCGAGGGAGACGAGTACAGGATCATGGTGCCGGTGGCCAATCCGGAGACTGCTTTGTCCCTGGCCTGGAACACCAACAAGATAGGCAGATCCCGGCCTTCGCAGATCAAACTGCTGCACATGGTGCCTGTTCCGGACCAGGTGGCTTTGAGCGATGCGGAGAAGTATATGACCGAGGGACGGGAGGGCATCGTAGAGGCCATGCTGTACCTGGTTCAGCGTTTCCCCGTGACCACGACCTTTCGCTACTGCCGCAATATCGCACGGGGCATCACCAGCGCCGTGCGGGAGAAGAAGATCGGCCTGTTGATCATGGGCTGGCACGGGGAGGGCTGGGACAGGCGCTTTCGGATCGGAAGTACCCTTGACCCGGTGATTTCCCGCTCCCCCTGCGATATCGTGATCTTGAAGGATTGCGGCAGTAAAACTTTCAGGAACATCCTGGTTCCTCTGTTCGGCGAAGCCAACGATGCCTTTGCCCTGGACACGGCGGAGCGGATGGCCCAGGAGAAAGACGGGGTAATCACGGCCATGCCTGTACGGGGGGCGGCAAACAAGCAGAGAGGTATCTGGTCGGAGGAGCGGTACCTGGGCAGACTGCTGCGTCGGGTCGAGCACCAACCTGTCAAGGTCCAGTTGAAGGGTACGCCGCCGATGGATCCTGTCAAGGCGGTGCTGCAGGAGGCGGAGAAGCACGATCTGGTCGTACTGGGCCTGGCAGGCTCATTCCTCCGTCAGGTAGGAGTTCCCACCGTAGCCGAACAGATCGCCAGGCAGTGCGTTACACCCCTGGTGCTGGCCAAGGCTTCCAAAGGCTTGAGTGCTTTCACCAAGAAGTGGATCTGAACTATTATTTTCGATTGACAAAAATTGACTGGTCATTTAAACTGGTCATATGAGGACAATCAACGCTTCTGAGTTCAAGGCGAAATGCCTGGCCATTCTTGACGAAGTGAAGCGGACAGGGGAGATAGTTACAATCTTGAAACGGGGCAAACCCGTTGCCCAGCTTGTACCGCCTGTCCCGCGAAAGGAGACCTATCCTCAAGAAACCCTGATCGGTACTGTTCAGATCCGCGGTGATATCCTACAACCGGTTCTCAACCCGGAAGTGTGGGAAGCAGAAGGGCAATGAAATTGACTTTACTTCTAGACACCCATATCCTGCTGTACTGGTTCAGTGGAAGTTCGGATCTGGCGGTTTCGGAGCAACGAACAATCGAAGAGGCATCGGCGGAGAATCCTCTTTTGCTTTCGGATATCAGCCTGTGGGAGATAGCTACCCTGTACAATCTCGGCAGGATTTCTCTGGATCTTCCCCTGCGGGAATGGCTGGAAAGGGCAGCGGCGCCTCCGCTTGTCCGTGGGGTAGGGATTTCAGCCGCGATCGCTGCTGCAGTCGCCGTACTGCCGGAAACCTTTCATCGCGATCCGGCGGACCGTATCATCGTTGCCTCGGCTCAGGTAACAGGGGCAACCTTGATGACACGGGACAGACGAATCATAGAATCGGGGATCGTGGCTACGTTTGAATAGCCCGCTGCAGAGTAATTACAACTTTTCAGGTATGCAGAGGTTCTCTTGGCTCTTGGCGACTCGGCCGCAAACTTTGCAGTAGAATTTACCCCGCTTCACCAGGTCCTTATACACCTCAGGAAACTCCTGGATATAGCCGATATTCTCTAGATAGCAGAGGTGATTCTCATGGTTGGGATGAGGCATCTTGTATTGTTTCATCTTCACTCTTTCTCCTGCCCAACCGTAGCAGATAATCCGGGGAAAGTTCAATGGGGTTAAGGCGACCAGCAGGGAGGACAAGCACTGTGTTCGTATAGTTGACGACAACGAAGAAATTGTGTAGTATTATTTGGTGATCTTCAGAAAGGGCTTGCTGAAGTCAAAATAAAGAAAAAAAACAAGCCCGATGGTGTTGACCTTGCATATTACACCGTAAGAAACAACCGACCAGACAGTGGTATCAAGTGTGAATCCTACCTTGTTTTGCTTCTCTCACGGTGAGTATCAAAGGGCGATGACAGGAACACTCACTAGGAGGAGAAGATGAACAAAAAACTCTATGTCGGCGGCCTACCGTACTCGATAACGGATGAGCAGCTCCAAGAACTTTTCGCGCCTCACGGTACTGTTGAATCCGCCAAAGTTATCACGGACAGGTACACCGATCGCTCGCGGGGCTTCGGCTTCGTCGAGATGAGCACCCCGGAAGAGTGCCAGACAGCCATTGATTCTCTCAATGGAACGGAACTCGAAGGGCGCAGCTTGACCGTGAACATGAGCAGGCCACGAGAAGACCGCCCTCGCGGCGGTGGCGGCGGTGGCGACCGCGGCGGTTCTCGCAACCGCTGGTAGTCTCGAGCTACAAGCTTACCTAGGATTGGGGTGTCTGGTCGGTGCACCTCGATCTTCCTACAATTCGATTGTGCGCATAAAAAGGCTGTCCTCTTGCGGGACAGCCTTTTTATGTCTCTGCGTTGCCATCAATTTTGTTCGGTGACAAATAACAAGGATTCTACTCTCGTGGAGTAGCCGCTGACATAGCCACTGCCGTCACCGTCCTCGGATGCAGCCTGCTTAAGTTGCCTGTTTCCACCACCCATACCATCGTGGGTGCCATCCTCGGCGTTGGTATGGCCCGCGGTTTGGGCTCCATAAACCGCAGAGTCACCCGGGATATCTTCGGATCCTGGCTGATTACAGTCCCGGTTTCCGGGCTTTTAACTGCGGGGCTTTTCCTGCTTGCCCGATTTTTTCATCTGGACACTCTGGTCAGGCAGGCGATCTCCAAATGATGAAGTGTCTCTTCTATCTGGTGAAATTTGCCTATTTCCGTGAAAAACTTTTACTTTCATCGTTACTTGTTTGCCACAGAGTTGCAGCCGTGTAACCATACTGAACAAGATGCCACATGGAACTCATCACAATTATAGGTTTTGGGATCGCTACAATAGCGACTTTGACATTGATAGCACTCGTTGTCTGGAACTTGAAAATCATTGAGAAGATTCATCGACGCCGGACAACTTCATACAGAGAAATCGTGAAATTTACCAGGATAATAAAACACCGAAAGAGATGAAACGCACAGACAGGCGGCATGAGACAACTGGTAGCACCCTCTCCCGGGAGTTAAGCCTCTTTCAGCTCACCATGATGGGTGTCGGGATGATGATCGGAGCCGGTGCCGTTCTGGGTATGGGACATTCTGTGCGTATTTCCGGCCCCGGCGGCACGATTCTTGCGTTCTCTCTGAATGGACTCATAGCTCTTTTCACCGGTATGGCTTATGCAGAGATGAGCTCTGCCTTGCCAAAGGCGGGAAGTATTTACAACTTCGCCCGAATTGCTTTCGGCCGCGGAATAGGATTTACCGCCGGCTGGATATCCTGGTTTGCTTCCTCTGTTGCCGGCAGTCTTTACGCGGTTGTTTTCTCTGAGTACACACTGCACTACCTGGATCTGCTTGGCCTGTTGAACTGGCTCCCCATTCCCATCTTCCTCCGAGAGAGTGGATTGGCATTCGTCCTGGCGATCCTCTTCATCTACATCAATTACAGGGGTGTATCCGCTACAGGTAAGTTGGAAAGCCTGTTGACATTGGGACAAACCCTGACACTTGGATTTATTGGCGCCGTGGGTATCGTTGTCGTTGTATCCGATCCCTCGCGGGTCCTCAACTTTCAGCCTTTCATTCCCCACGGAGCCTCAGCGGTTCTGGTCTGCATGGGTTTCGAATTTATTGCCTTTGAGGGATACGAAGTGATTGCTCAGGCCGGAGACGAAGCTGTGAATCCAAGGAGGAATCTTCCCAAAGCCATCATTTATTCGATCCTAATCGTAACTGTTGTATACATGTTGGTAGCTTTTGCCTTGATCACCGGCATCAAGGATGTGAATATGCCTGCCTGGGAATGGCTCGGTTCTTTTGGAGAAAAAGGATTCGGTGCGGCGGTGGAGCAAATTATTTCTTACGGAAATCTCGTAGCGGTTTTAACCGTTATCTTTACTTCGACGTCTGCTCTTAACGCCACCATCTACAGCGCGGCCCGTGCCTCCTACGCTCTCGGGCGAGATCACATGCTTCCACCGTTGATCGGCAGCATCTCTTCAAAACGAAAAACCCCCTATATTGCGATTCTGTGCACGTCTATTATCATTGCGACATTCATCTTTCTACCCATTTTAGATATCGCCTCAGGGGCGAGCATCATGTTCCTCTTCATGTTTTTACTTGCCAATCTAAGCGTGATCCGCATGCGCAGACGAATGGCCGATGAGCTCCACTACGGTTATCTGATGCCGTTTTTCCCCTTCATTCCGGCCGTAGCGATCGTTATGCAGATTGTGCTTGCAGTTTTTATCATCGATGTGAGCTACGTAGCCTGGATCATCGCCCCCTCGTGGGTGGGACTCGGGCTTCTGATCTATTTTACCTATTCCCGAACTCGAACCCTTCCGATCCGTGAGGAGATTCTCACATTGGAAAAAGCATACACTCCAGAACGTGAAAGATACCTCGTTCTTGTTCCGGTAGAAGATATCGAAGATGTCCTGGGGATCGTTCGCCAGGTCATGGTTCTGACAAAGGCGAAGAATGGCGCGGTGGAACTCTTGCACATGGTGACCATGCCGGACCAAGTGCCTCTTTCCGATGCGGCGCGATACACTCTTCCGGGAAAGGAGGCGATTGCAGAAGCTATACTTTACCTGTCTTCTCGTTTCTTCATTGATAGTTCTATCCGATACTGCCGTAACACCGCTCGAGGCATTCTAAGCGCTGCCCGAGAACGTGATGCAAATCTCATCGTAATGAACTGGAATCGTCAGACACGCCGAAGAGGGTTTATCTCCGGCAGTACCATTGACCCAGTTCTAGAAAAAGCGCCATGCGATGTAGTGGTGTTTAGAAATATGGAGAATCAGCCGTTTAAGCGTGTGCTTGTACCTCTGGTGGGAGGGCATAATTCATCGTTGGCCCTCGAAATTGCCGGATTGATGGTAGAGAAAAACGATGGTCGCATAGTATGCCTGCATGTCAGGCAACCAAGAACACCGCAATTTCACCTAGATGACTGTTTGGACTCAATCTGCTCGGAGATTAACTTCCAAAGAGACATCCTGGAATCGAAAGTTATTGAATCGTCAAATCCCGCAAAAACCATTCTACAGCAAACCCCTGATTCCGATCTGGTTGTCATTGGTGCATCCCGAGAAGCTTTTTGGCGGCGGGTAGTCATGGGTACTATACCCGAAAAGGTCGCTAAACGTTGCACAAAACCCCTCATCAGGGTCAAAGCGAAAGGACCAATAAAAGCCTTTTTAACCCGCTGGTTTTAAGGATAAAGTCAGTCCGATACTTCAAGGCCAGCCGGCCAGCTCCGGGTGCGCAGGCGGTCAACTAACCGGGGGACTTTACTGTAAGCTCGTCCAGCACCTGGTACTGAGCGCCTGCATGGTGCTCGGCAATCCGTTTCACTTTTTCCTTATCCATCTTGGAGTCCACGCTTCCGAACAGCCGTACCGACTTTTTGGTTTTCAGGAAGCCTTTGCCCGACAGTTCAACGTTCACCCGATGGGCGTTGATCGAGATGTCGTCCTCGATATCGCGCAAGATGAGTTCAACTATTGTCTCCATGATTCACCTCCTCGCGTGTCAAACTTTGCACTTTTCCCAGTGTATGCGCCCGGGGCTCGTTCCCCCGAGTCCAGTCCTTAGTACTCATCCATGTCCTCATAATCCGGCGATAGGGGCGCTGCGGTTTTCTCCTTTTTGGGCAAGTCGGCAATGACGCACTCTGTGGTCAGCATCATCCCTGAAACCGAGGCGGCGTTCTGCAGTGCCGAACGAGTGACCTTGACCGGATCGATGATGCCCGCCTGCACCATATCCGTCCAGATCATCTTCTCGGCGTCGAAGCCGATTCCCGCTTTGGCCGTTCGGACCCGTTCGGCAGCAACCGCATCGTCAATCCCGGCGTTGCGGGCGATCTGCCGCAGAGGTTCCTCGAGGGCGCGCTTAACGATCTGGAAGCCCACCTTCTCGGATTGAGCACCATCTGAGAGGTTCTGCCTGTCCAGAGCCTTGATGGCCTGGATATAGGTGAGACTCCACCTCCGGGTACGATCCCCTCCTCGACAGCAGCCCGGGTGGCGGCGAGGGCGTCTTCTACGCGATGCTTCTTTTCCTTCAGCTCCACTTCCGTAGGAGCTCCCACTTTGATGACCGCTACTCCGCCGGACAGCTTCGCCTTCCGTTCCAGCAGCTTTTCCCGGTCGTAGTCCGAGGTGGTTTCCTCGATCTGCACCTTGATCTGGTTGATACGACCTTTTATGCTCTTCGAATCCCCGGCTCCTTCAACAATGGTGGTGTTTTCCTTGTCCACTCGTACCAGCCTGGCTCTTCCCAGCTGGGACAGTTCGATACTCTCCACTTTGAGTCCAAGCTCTTCGGAGATGACCTGTCCCCCGGCGATCACGGCGATATCCTCCAGCATGGCCTTGCGACGGTCCCCGTATCCCGGGGCTTTGACTGCGCAGGCCTTCAGTGTGCCCCGCAGGTGATTCACAACCAGGGTGGCCAGTGCCTCACCTTCCACGTCCTCCGTAATGAGCAGTATCGGTTTTCCGGCTTTGGACACTTTTTCGAGCAAGGGCAGCAGATCCTTCATGGCGGAAAGCTTCTTGTCGTAAGTGAAGATATAGCAGTCTTCAAGCTCGCACCGGAGGGTCTGGCGATCGGTGATGAAGTACGGGGAGAGATAGCCCCGATCGAACTCCATACCCTCTACGAGCTCCAGACTGGTTTCCATGGACTTGGATTCCTCCACGGTGATGACCCCGCCCCGGCCGACCTTCTCCATGGCGTCGGCTATGAGGGCGCCGATCTCCCGATCGTTACCTGAGGAAACAGTAGCCACCTGGGCGATCTCTTCCCGCCCTTTGAGCTTCTTGGCCTGTTTCTTGATTTCAGCCACGGCCAATTCGACCGCTGTGGCAATCCCCCGTTTGATCATCATCGGATCGTGCCCCGCGGCTACGCTTTTTACACCCTCGCGCATCATCGAGTAAGCCAGCACTGTGGCTGTGGTGGTACCATCACCTGCCACATCGTTGGTTTTCTGGGCCACCTCTTTGATCAACTGTGCTCCCATGTTCTCAAAGGGTTCCTTGAACTCCAACTCTTTGGCTATGGTAACCCCGTCGTTGGTTACGACCGGTGCCCCCCATTTTTTGCCAAGAACCACATTGCGGCCCTTGGGACCCAAGGTGACTCGCACCGCGTCTGCCACGATACGAATCCCCGTCATGAGTGCACTGCGCGCACTTTGATCGTACAGCAGCTGTTTTGCCATTGTCTCTTCCTCCCTGATAATTCTACTGGGATATGTATTTCGGGTAACTTTTTTGGCTGTCCGGGACCGGGCAGCAGCCAGGATTACTCTTCATCTATCCGCATACTCCAAGAGAAGAACACTAATGAACAAGAGAAATTTACTTCAATCTTGGCAGGCAGGCAACTGCATTTTCTTAATGCGACCTGGGAGCCGGCGTACAGTAGGGGTGCTATGTAGAAGGAGGAAGTATCCATTCTCCAGAGGATTTCCCCGCAAAGACGAGTGCTTTGGTCTTCCTCCAATGACAAAATTCCCTTTTCCGTGCTTTCTTCTTTCAGCTTGGTGATATGCACGGCTTGGTTACTAAGGATTTAGCCAAGCCGGTGCGGTCCTCTTGTAACCTGACTTTCAAGACCGAAAGTGCCCGATTGGTGGTAACAGGCAGGAACTGGTTTTCTGAAGGATCAACCAATTTTCGTTTTTCTCAACAGAGATCGTTGTTTTTTTTCATTCTTGAAATGGGGAAGAAAGAGCGTGTTTTAATTTCTAATTCACCAACCCCAATCGAATCTGGTCATAGGCCCAGTTCTCAGCAGCCGCTTTGGAGCTCCGGCCGGTACATCTTGCAGTCATCCGCAAGCACCCTGAACTGGGCTACCGGCGGTTGAGCGGAGTGCGGTTTCTGCAAGGAGCCTCTGAGTGGGTGCTCTATCACCACGAGAGCTTCGACGGAAGCGGTTATCCCCAAGGCTTGAAGGGCGAGCAGATCCCGCTGTCGGCCCGGTTGTTCGCAGTGGCCGACACCATTGACGCCATGACCAGCGATCGGCCCTACCGCAAGGCTCTGCCCTTCGATGCGGTACACGACGAGCTGAGGCGTTTGTCGGAAGCTCAGTTCGATCCACGGATCGTTGAGGTGTTTTTTTCAATTCCCGAGAAACAGTGGACAGTGGGCCAGGAAGAAACGGGAGGGGAAGCTGCATGAACCAAGACGAAAGTCAAAAAGTGCTGGTGATTGATGATGATCCTCAGCTGCTGCAACTCATGTACCATCTCCTGAGCGAACAGAGATACATTGTGCACTTGGCTGATGACGGTGAGCAAGGATTACGGCATCTTGCGGAGCACGTTCCTGATGTGACCGTTACCGACATCGTCATGTCCGGCATGGATGCAATCGAGTTTCTCCGTGCGCTTCACAGGAGCAGTCCCAGCATTCCCATGATCGTTATGTCGGGACACTCGGTGGGACAGAAGTTTCTGCAGGCCGCTCGGCTCCTGGGTGCCCAGGGTTCTCTGCTCAAGCCGTTCAGCCGCCAAGAGCTGCTGGAGGTAGTGAACAGAGCCCTGTCCCGCTGAATGACCCCAGGGGTGGACATTTCCGAGGAAGAATCTGGGTGATGGAAGATTCCCACTGCCCAGGGGCTGAGAACAGAGAAGTTTTCAGCCGTCGCGAAGACCAAAACTTCAGCAGCCGTCCTTGGTTACTGAGGTTCTGGTAGTAGAAAGGCTAAAAGCATTTCCAGAACAACTTTGGCAGTGTTTGTTTGGGTTTGAGCCCGAATAGAGCTGTTTCAGAAAAGAGATTGCCATTTTATTGTATGGTAATGGATCAGTCCAGTAGCTATCCTTGGTAGCAGGTAATGGTTACAATAGCAACGATACGGAGAGGAGTATGCTGAAGTTTCTTAAAAATTCGAGTTTGCTATCGCCGTTATCCTAATTGCTCTCATGGCCGTGGTTGTTGATATATCGATTGTGGGCTTGGGCTGGATGATCGTCACTGACATCTCGACGGCCCGAAGGTCGTTGCTCAGCATTTTCAAACTTATGGATATTTTCGGGTTCTTCCTACTCATCCTCATCGGGATCGAGGTGTTCGAGACCAATAAAGCATACGTCACAAACAATGAGATCCGGGTCGAGATAGTCCTACTGGTGAGAATCATGGCCATTGCCAGGGAAGTGATCATTCTGGAAATCAGCAAAATCCCCAGCCTCAGTATGATCGGCATGGGGGTGATCATCATCGGTCTGGCCGGCAGGTGCGACCTTATTCGGAGGGCGAAGGAGGAGAATGCGAAAAAATCCGAAACGGAGGCGAAGTAACCGATGAACGCTCAGCTCAAAGTTCTTCTTATAGATGCACACACCGGTTTCTACAGGATCGATCGATACAAGCTGGGAGACTTTTTTTGGTCCTGTTGACCTGGGACTCCACCTGTCAGGTCGATTGAACAGTTTGAACTTAGGAGTTGGTTTGCTGGCTGGCTCCATCTTTCCTGGCTGCAATCGCATAATCGTAACCGGGTTTTCACCCTGCTGGAGCGGCTTTTTCATCTCCTCCATGGGCGGCGCTGGTCTCGTCTTCAACAACCTGGGAATCAACATGCTGTCGATCGTCGGCTCCTGTGACAGTTATTCAATCCTCTATCTAAATCGGAAACATGGGGAAGAGATCGAGGTCGAACTCGTTCCGATTGATCTGGATCGTATTTGGTTGCAAGGGCTGGGTGGAGTCTACGGACTGATGAACCATGTATATGAGTATTTCGTGACAGGTATGAAAATGATCCAAAAATATTAGCTGTAGGACCGGCAGCTAAGGCTACCGATATAGGAGCGATCGGTTCCGTACCGATTCGTAACGGGAAACTGACATATGTAGACACCTGGGCCGGCCGAGGAGGATTTGGTAGTAAGCTTCTCCAGCAACACGGAATCGCAGCGATTATATACGGTGGGACATTCATCGAAGAAGACTTTCGGGATAGAAGCGTAGCCGACCAATGGTTTCGGGACAAATACAACCAGAAACTAGCCGCCAAGGACTATGAGGCAACTACCAAATATCGCTTCGACCCTAAGTTCGGGACCGGTGGTACTTTTGGGGTCAACTACTCTGGCGTGGACGGCCGTCATTTGGCTTTCAATTATCGATCAATCTATATGGAGGAACCTGAGCGTCGGAGTCTTCAGGAACAGTTCATAATCAATCACTACCTGAAACAGTTCAACGAAGAGACGATCCAGGGCAAGCAACAGCGCACCTGCGGAGAGCCTTGTGCGGCAGTGTGTAAGAAGATGCATGGACAGTTCAAAAAGGATTATGAACCTTACCAGGTGATGGGCCCACTATGTGGGATATTCGACCAGCGGGCAGCGGAAAAACTCAACCACCATGCTGACCGCTATGGATTTGACGCTATCTCAATCGGCGGGGTCCTTGGCTGGCTGATGGAATGCCTGGACGCGAAGTTGCTACTCCCTGAAGAGCTCGGTGTGACTAGGCTTCCAGTTTTTGCATTTTCTGGATTTCGTATTGACACGGATTCGATGCAGAACGCTGAATTGGGGGTTGAGCTACTGGACAGCATTATTCAGCACAAAAACCCTATAGATTTCTCGCTGGGAGCCCGAAAAGTAGCCCCCCGCCTCGCCCGAGGCAAGGGGAAAGATGTACTGGATCGATTCGTGTACAACGCCTACGCTCGCGGGGGCTGGATGGTACCGAATCAGTACTGGACTCCCGGGGTGCTCTCACCGAGGGCTATCATGGGCAAGTACTATATACTATGTATTGCGGGAGTGACTTCGTTCCCCCACGAACGCTTGGCCAAATGAACGCTGAGCGCTTCAGACAAGAGCTGATTGTAGACAATTTGGGATTCTGCTGTTTCCATAGAAACTGGGCTGAGGACATGCTACCCGAGATCATCCAAGCGTTGTACGGAGCTAAATATGCTTTTCTGAGCAAAGTGGAGATGACTGCCAGCCACACAAGCGGCCGAAATGCCTCGGTGTACTGGGAGCCAGAAAGAAATCTGGATTATATCCACACCTTTTTGAAACGTCACCGCGATGTCGCGGGTAATAAGGAGGCGGAACTCATGAAATGGATCGATGTATTTGGATGGGATAAGAATGAGTCAGGATTGACTTTCTGCTATAAACCATATACAAGAATCCGGGAATCCTTACGTGAGTTTTAGCAAGAACAAAGACATATAGGAAAGTTCAACAGAGATGGGGTTTGTCAATACGATGGTATTTCAGTGGATTGTTCTTCCTTTGTTGATCTTCTTGTCCCGGATTCTAGATGTCACAATTGGCACAATTAGGATCATCTTCCTGTCTAAAGGACTAAGAAGACTCGCTCCCGTATGCGGTTTTTTTGAAATCCTGATATGGCTCATTGCGATCCGACAGCTTATGAATAATGTTTCCAATATAGCCACTTACATCGCATATGCGTTGGTATTTGCTGCCGGTACATTTGTCGGAATAATAGTTGAAGATAGACTTTCTATCGGCCAAGTCATAATAAGAATCATCATACGAATTGGCGGAGCTCAATTAGCGTCTCATCTGAGATCAGAAGGTTTCAGGACGACGGAGCTTGAAGCCCATGGAGACGCTGGGGAAGTGCGAATCATATTCACCGTCATCAAAAGGCAAGATCTTCCACATATAGAAAAACTAATCAACGATTTCAATCCAAATGCTTTTTATTCCATCGAAGATGTTCGTTTTGTTAAGGAAGGTCCGCTTGCTAGAACAAGCTATGTAAGAAACTATCTCTTTCGCCGTGGCCGTAAGGGGAAATGAAAAGGAACCGGAGGGCCGAGTTGACACTTGTCTGGCTCCTGGCCCTGCTGGCCATGTACTGCTGCAACCAGCTTCTGGTGGGCTGCGCAAAGAAGCAGGCCTCTCCCCGGTAGTCGTCTGGGTACACCATGCAGGCAAAGAATTTCCTGGAAAGGAGGAATCATGTATCAACCTGAAGGATTCGTTTTCATCCGCTACGAGCATAATCCGATCATTACCGTAAAGGATCTTCCCTATCCGGCCAATTCGGTGTTCAACGCCGGCGCGATCACCTGCGACGGCGACACACTTCTCCTGCTCAGAGTGGAGGACCGGAGAGGAATCTCTCATCTGACTGTCGCTCGCAGTACGGACGGTATCACGGATTGGACCATCGAGGACCGCCCCGCCCTGGCCCCTGAGCCCGAGCGTCATCCAGAAGAGTTGTGGGGGTTGGAGGATCCGAGGATCACCTATCTGGAGGAGCTGGGAAAGTGGGCGGTGGTTTATACTGCCTATTCCAAGGCCGGTCCACTGGTGGCCTTGGCTTACACGGCGAATTTTCGAACCTTCGAGCGCCAGGGCCCAGTGATGCCACCTGAGGACAAAGATGCCGCTCTGTTTCCCGAAACCTTTGATGGCAGATGGGCCCTTATCCATCGCCCCACACCGGCCGATACAAGGTACAAAGCGGGAATATGGATTTCCTTTTCACCTGATTTGAGGCACTGGGGAGACCATCAGGTCCTTCTTCCCGCCCGGGATGGGGGATGGTGGGACTCCAAAAAGGTTGGTATTGGCCCACCGCCGCTCAAAACGAGTAGGGGCTGGCTGATGCTCTACCACGGTGTTCGAGGGACCGCCGCAGGGGATATCTACCGCCTCGGGTTAGCGCTCCTTGATCTGCAGGATCCTAGGAAAGTCGTTGCCCGTTCGGAGGAATGGGTCTTCGGACCGGCTGAAAAGTACGAACGGGAGGGAGACGTGGCCTACGTGGTCTTTCCTTGCGGCTGGACACTCCGCGATGGCCAGGTCAGGTTGTACTACGGTGCTTCGGATATGTGTATCTGCCTGGCCACGGCCCGGCTTGATGATCTTCTGGCGGCTGTGCTGTAGCAATGAGTGGGATACCGGGGATAGAGGGGCGGTCGGTCTCAAGAGCTGCAGTGGTGGTGGCCCACCCGGACGACGAGACCCTCTGGGCAGGGGGAACGCTTATGATGAATTCCGATTGCCACTGGACCGTGGTGACACTGTGCCGCAGGAGCGACCCGGACAGAGCACCGAAGTTTTTCCGGGTTTTGGAGTATCTGGGAGCAACCGGGACAATGGGGGATCTGGACGATGGTCCTGAGCAGAATCCTCTTATACCGCAAGAGGTCCGGGAGGCTGTATTGGAGCTGCTGTCGGGGGACAGGTGTTTCGATGTGCTGTTCACCCACAGCCCCCGCGGGGAGTACACCCGGCACCGCCGCCACGAGGAAGTGGGGCGGGCGATTTGTGATTTGTGGACCACCGGGGACCTTTACCTTGGAGAGCTGCGGCTGTTCGCCTATGAAGATGGACAGCGCAGCCGCTATCCCACAGCCATTGCAACGGCCCACAGCACCGTGCCTCTCCCCGACGAGGTCTTTGCGGAAAAGTTGCGCATCATTACCAGGCTTTACGGGTTTCCGCCTGAAGGCTGGGAAGCTCGGGCCTGTCCGAAGGTCGAAGCGTTCTGGTGCTTCGACAGACCCGAGACTTTGACCCGATGGCTCGAACAAGGAGGAACCGGACCATGAAAGTGTTGATGCTCTACGACTACCCGCCTCGTCCAGGCGGGCTGGCTACCCAGGGGGACATGCTCTTTCGGGGTCTGCGTGAAGCGGGGGTGGATGCCCACGCGGTGCACTTTGAATCGGCACAGGAGAAAGAGTGGTACTACCGCTGGTTCGCACCCGATGTGGTGGTCGGTGTAGGCTACTGGGGCCACACGCCGCACCTGGTGCTCCATCCCCAGCGGCACGGGATACAGCCTGTACCATGGCTGGTGGCCGACGGATTCATCGGGGAGTTCCAGGAAACGTTGAACGCCCTGCCTCTGATCCTGGTAACCTCCAACTGGGTCAGAGAGGTCTATGTCAGAGATGGCTTGAAAGGCGACATCATCGAGGTACTCCCGGTAGGCTGCGATACCGACGCCTTTCGGGCCCGGGACCCGAGCGATCCGAAAATAACGGCGGTGCGGGAAGCGCTGGGGGTGGGTCCGGAGCAGATCATGATCCTCACCGTCGGCGGAGATGCAGCCTCTAAAGGGGCCCGGGAGGTAATGCAAGCCCTGGCCCTGATCGCGGATAAAGCTCCCGACTGGAAGTATGTGTGCAAGGTTTGGCCCCAGCCCCGCACCCTTAAACAGAACCTGCTGGACCTGCAGCTGGCCACCCAGCTGGGCATCGAAAAGAACGTGGTCTATACCACCAACGTGGTCTCCCGTAACTTCATGCCCTACCTAAACGCAGCCTGCGACATCTATGCCGCCCCCGCCCACCTGGAGGGCTTCGGCATGCCCCAGGTGGAAGCCGGGGCCTGCGAGAAGCCTGTGATCGGCATTAAAGCCATGGCCATGCTCGACACCCTGGTACACGGTGAAACAGCCTATCTGGCCGGGGTGGCCCAGGAGATCGTCCTGAAGGAGATAAACACCGGTGAGGAGGAGGAAGGTAAAGGTCCCCAGCGGCTCGTTTTTCCAACCCCCCGAACGGTGGACTACCGTCCCAGTGTTCAGGACGTCTCCACATACCTTCTGGAGTTGATGGCTGATCCACAGCTGCGAAAAAAAATGGGTCAGGCAGGCCGTAAGCGTGTGATCGAGCGCTTCGACTACCGGGTGGTGACTAAACGCTTTATCGACCTGATCACTAGCCGTCTGGGAATTTCTTGAACCGGATGACATGCGCGAATAAGAAAAACGTCTGACTGGAGTCACGTATGAGTGTGGAAGGCAAAACTGATGATTTGATCCTGAAGGCCAGGGAGGCGGCGCTGCAGGTTCTGCTGCATAACAGCCGGGGACCTGTTCGCGGGCTGCCCCGCACCGCTGGTTGGGAGTATCCCGAGCCCTACACCAGAGACCAAATGATCAATACGCTGGGAGTACTGATTTCCGGAGATCCGAAACTCATGGCCGTGCAGCGCAAGGTTCTGGAAACAGTAGCCCGAAACCAGAGTTCCCGTGGGCACATCCCCTCTCTGGTGCATGATCCGGAGGACCGGGGCGCCAGCGATACCACGCCGCTTTTTCTATTGGCCGTCGCGGTGTTCCGCAATGCCATCGGCGAGCCGGAATTCCTGGAACAGGCCGTTCAGCGGGCGCTGGTATGGATGGACTATCGTAGCCCCGACGATAGAGTCCTTGTCGGACAGCTTCCCACCAGCGACTGGCGGGATGAGCAGTGGGTGCTCGGCTACGGGCTGTACGTGAATACCGTGGTCTACTGCTATCTCAGGCTGCTCGGGCAGAATGAGAAGGCGGACGCCCTGTGTCAGCTTATGACCAGGTTTACCGTGCGGGGCGGCACCCAGCAGCGCCACGTGCATGAAGGGTTGAGGCTGTATCACAAGCCTTACTATGCCCTGTGGTCCTACAAGGTGGATAATAACGAGCGCTTCGATCTTTTGGGGAACAGCTTGGCCATTCTGTCCGGGCTCGCTTCCCCTTCCCGGGCCAAGGCAATAATCGCCTGGGTGGAGGAAGAGTGCGCGGAGTTGCGGAACAAAGGAGACCTGGCAGTGGAGCTTCCGCCGAACCTGTTCCCCTACATCCGCCCGCAGGACGCCGACTGGCGGCCCCGTTACGAGCGGTACAACCAGCCTGGGGAATATCACAACGGCGGTATCTGGCCTTTTATCTGCGGCTTCTACATCGCCGCCCTTGTAGCGGCTGAGCGCTTCCGCCTGGCAGAACGTAAGCTACAGAGCCTGACTCGCCTGGTCCAGCCAACCAGAAATGCCGAAGTGTCCTTCGGTTTCAATGAATGGCTAAGGGCGCAGGATGGAACTCCTCAGGGCCAGGACTGGCAGAGCTGGTCAGCGTCCATGTATCTGTACGCCGAGACCTGCGTGCGCGAACGGCGCACCCCGTTTTTCGAGGAGATCCGCCGCCTGTAACTCATCCCCTGCTTAGTAGGTGGATTTTGACGGGTCGGGTCAGGCCAGGAATAGAAGAAGACCCTTTCTTATCATCATTACCGCAATGGCAGCCAGGAAAAGGCTGGTTATCTTGCTCAGGGCCTTGGTCCCCGGCTCACCCAGGATCCTTATCAGAATATCGGCTGACACGAAGACCAGCCCGGCCAGTGCAACATTGAGGGTCACAGCAATCAGAGTCGGAAGAAATCCGTATTCCTCGATGATGATCAAAGAAGTTGTCAGGACCGCCGGTCCCGCTATCAGGGGTGTGCCGAGAGGTACGATTCCGAGCTCCTTTCCCGGTCTTCGTCGAGCCTTTTCCGCCCGGATGATGTCGATGATGGCGATACAGAAGAGAACAGCACCGCCGGCTATCATGAAATCGCCTATAGCTATCCCGAGAACGGCGAAGATCGCCTTTCCGAGGAAAACGAATCCCACGGCGATTCCAAAGGCTGTGAGCATCGACTGTAAAATGATCCTCCCTCTCTCGGGACCAGTTAGATCCGTCGTGAGTGAGATATAAATAGGTAGCACTCCGATGGCATCAACAGCCACGAACACGGGAATAAAGGCCAGAAGGATTTTTTGAATCATGCTCTTTCTGTTGGGGAAACTCCTATCGATCGGTACATACAGCTGATAATATACTAGATTAACTTAACTGCATGTTGCATTTTCGGCATCCTTCAGAAACGCCGGAAAGTAGTTTACACTTTTTGTCTGTACTGATAGCTATTAGGCGGAATTGTGGTACGGGGAAACATGAGGGGATTTCTCCTGCAGTGACAATAGTGGGTCTATGCTGCCGGCTTCAGTAGGCTGGACTGTTCCCAGGGCACTTTCTCTATCAGCAGCTCCAACCGGTCCTTGTCCTGTGTCCTGCCGGTGAGAATCTCCATGGGGGTCTTGCCTTTCCTCTTCCCAGCTGCGTACCGTCGATGGTTGTGGTAGTGCATGAACAGATTGTGTATCCCCTGAGTCACGTGATTCTTTGTGGTGTTGAGGTGCATCCGCAAAATGGAATTGATGTTCTCGACCATAGCGGAACTCTGAACGATGGTATCAAGTTCGAGATAGACTGCTTCCTTCACCTTGTGAAATCCATCACCAAGCTCATCCTCCAAGAGTTCCAGTTCTTCCCGCTCTCTTGACTTGTAGTCCTTTCGCCTCTCAGCCTGCTTCGCTTTGATCCAGCTCTTCTGATAATGCCAGGCAATACACAACGCTCTCAGCGCTTCTTCTGGAATCCCCGAGTAGCTTTTCAGTTCCCCCACCATCCTCCCGGCTTCATCCAGATACGAAAAGAGCTCCGGCACGAGCCGGCGGATGGTCTTCACTTCCTTGTCGATACTCCCATTCTTCAATTCGCCCATCAGATCGAGGGCTGCGTAGACGGTGGTTTCGGCGGCCTGCCTCTCATTCGGACTTCCATGGTAATCGAATACCTGGAGCGTGCCTATCAGGCAGAGATACAGGTAGTGGAAACGATCGAAGCTCTCGATTGCCTTGTCTGCTTGTACCTTCGCCTTCTCGTACTCCTTTCTCTTTTTCTTGATGACTGCATCACTCTTGGCCGATTGGAGCCGATTGAAGCGGTCTTCCTCGTACTCAATCACTGTGTATGCTGTTTTCTCCAATCGATCCACCCACGCCCCCAATCTGTGCGCAAGTCCGTGAAAGGTGTCCGATTGCCTGATGACCTGCGACAACACCTCCTTCTGCGCCACCGACATGGATTTGCCTTCATCATTGACTAGATAGACCGCGAGATAGCCACCGCGCTCGATGCACTCCCAGTGCTCCCTCCATACCGCCACTTCTCTTGAGTCGGCCAACTAGATTCTCAAGATCACTGAACTCACAGGGTCTACCGTCATGAGAATAGGGCGAAGATGCGAGAAGATCTCATCGCAGGCCATGGTCTTACCTGCCAGCTGGGATTTCTGAATATTTGCAAACTTGACAGAAACCGTTAC
>CAZBXU010000042.1:0-21467 GCA_964495755.1 uncultured Spirochaetaceae bacterium
CGGGATGATTGCCAAAGCAATATTGCAAGCGTACGGGATCAAAGATGGAGATTACAGGCCATTCTATCTATCGATATCAAATGCCGTTCAGGGCATGCGGTCCTCCGAAATCGATCTGATTTTTTATCTCAGCAATGGTCCCGGGTCCGCCCTCGCGGAGCTTTCCGAGGAGGTATCGGTTATTATCCTGAGCATCGATCCAGTTTCCATACATCCGGTTATAGATGCCCACCCGTACTGGCAATTGAGCTCCATAAAGCAACGCATCTGGCCTCGATTGACGGAGGACGTGCTTACCCCGCGCACCTCCACGCTTCTCATCACCCATAAAGACGTACCTCATCAACTGATAAAAAAAATCACAGCTGTGATCATGGAGCATGCCGGGGAAATCAGCTTCGAATACTCAGATGGAGTGAAATACGGTGTCGAGTCGGCGCTGCAGGGAGTTTCCATTCCTCTACATCCGGGTGAGGAGGAATACTTCAGAGAGCGAGGCTTACTGGATGTTTGAGGTAACCGGCCACCGCGGCGTCAGGGCTCTTTCTCCGGAAAACACACTGGCAGGATTTCGACTGGCCGCAGACCTTGGTTGCGCGGCTGTTATCGAGAATCAGCCATGGGAGGTAATGATCGAGTCCAGGAATGTTCCGGATGCCTTCAGGTAGAGTCGAGGCGCAACTTCAGTGGAGGGGCAAGCTACACCAGCCCCTGATCGATCATGGAATCGGCGACCTTCTTGAACCCGGCGATGTTGGCGCCGTTGACGTAGTTGCCGGGGGTTTCGTACTCCTCGGAGGCCCGTTTGCAGGCCTGGTGGATATTGATCATGATGCCGTGCAGCTTGGAATCCACTTCCTCCGCGGACCAGCTCATATGCATGCTGTTCTGGGCCATCTCCAGCCCCGAGCAGGCCACGCCGCCGGCGTTGGCCGCCTTGCCCGGACCGAATAATATCCCCTTGGAGATGAGAAACTCGGTAGCCTCCAGAGTCGTGGGCATGTTAGCCCCCTCGGAGACGCAGATGCAGCCCTTCTCCACCAGGGCCTTGGCATCCTCTAAGTCCAACTCGTTCTGGGTGGCCGAGGGTAGGGCGATATCCACCGCGCTCAGGCCCCAGGGACGTTTGCCCTCCACGTACTTGGCCTTATTATACTTCTCCGCGTACTCCTTGATCCGACCCCGGCGGAAGTTCTTCAGCTCCATGATGAAGTTCCACTTCTCCTCGTCCACCCCGTCCTCATCCACGATGCTGCCGTTGGAGTCCGAAAGGCTCACCACCTTGGCCCCCAGCTGATTGAGCTTCTGGACAGTGTACTGGGCCACGTTTCCGGAACCGGACACGGCCACCCGCTTGCCCTCGATCGTCGTATCTTTGGTTTTCAACATCTCCTGGGCGAAATAAACGCTTCCGTACCCCGTAGCCTGGGGACGGATCAGGCTTCCCCCCCAGTTCAGGCCCTTGCCCGTGAAAACTCCTTCGAAGAGGTTGCGGAGACGCTTGTACTGGCCGAACATGTAGCCGATCTCCCGGCCGCCCACACCGATGTCCCCCGCCGGCACGTCGGTGTTGGCGCCGATATGGCGGAACAGCTCGTTCATGAAACTCTGGCAGAAGCGCATCACCTCTTCGTCGCTCTTGCCCTTGGGATCGAAATCGCTTCCGCCCTTGCCTCCGCCCATGGCCAGACCGGTCAAGCTGTTCTTGAAGATCTGCTCAAAACCGAGGAACTTGAGGATACTCAGGTTTACCGAGGGGTGAAAACGGATCCCCCCCTTGTAGGGGCCGATGGCGCTGTTGAACTGTACTCGGTAACCCCTGTTGAGGCGGTATTCCCCCCGGTCATCCTGCCAGGGAACGCGGAACAGGATGGTCCGCTCCGGCTCAATGAGCCGTTCCAGAATCACAGATTTGCGGTACTTCGGGTCCCGCTCGACCACAATGTCCAGGGAGCCGAGAACTTCCCGAACAGCCTGCAAAAACTCTTTTTCCCAGGGATATCGCTTGCTCACCTGCTCGATCACATCATCCACATAACTGCCCATAGTTTCCTCCTGCAATTTCTTCAATTCTAAATCAAAATTTCATTTTAAACAATTCCTCTGCTCCAAGAATTGCAGATTTTTTTAAAGTGAGATTCCAGATAGTGAGAGAGCGTCCCCATGACACTATCGACCGGACGCGGCGACCCTGGCTGTTATAGACCGGATGCTGTGGCCGAGATCTCCGGACAGAGGCTTTCCGCTTGCTCTCTCCGTCAGGATATCGTCGATTCTCTCCTCGAATGGTACCGAACCCAGAAGCACGGTGCCGTACTTCTCGGCCAAGGCCCCGGCGCTTGAGTCGGAACCGGGCCGCACCATATTTTCTACCAGGCCGACCACAGGAGCCTTCAGCTCGCTGAGCATTGCCAACAGCCGCTCCACCACGTGCAGCACCAGGCGGGAGGGAGTGGTCACCACCAGGAACTCGAGATCCCGGAGATAGCGCAGCGCGTCGAGGATCTCGTCTCCGATGCCCGGCGGCATGTCGATCAGCAAAAAATCCAGCGGATCCCAGATTGTGATCGCCAGCAGTTCGAGCATTGCCTGAGTAACGTCTGACCCGCGCAGCGGTACCGGATGCTCGCGGCTGAAGGCGGCAAAGCTCATGAAATCCACAGAGTTGCTTGCCCGCAGAGGTTTGATCCCGGATTCTTCCTCCGGAAAGTCCAGCTTGACATCGAGCAGGAGGTGAGCCGAAGCGCCCTGAAAGTCCAGGTCGAGCAAGCCGGTTCTGTATCCACCTTCGCCTAAAGCCAGGGCGCTCAGGGCTGCACAAACGCTCTTGCCCACACCGCCCTTGGCGCTTGAAACGGCAATGATCCGCTTCACCGGTTCTAAACGCTTGCCGATCACATCGAGGCGAGGATCAATCATCACCAAGATCTTCGAGATCTACAGATTTGATGCTGACGCCCCTTCCCTTCTCCAGTCCGAAGTCGGGACTGCCGCAGAAAGGACAGCGCATGTACACATGAGCAGCCTCGGGAAGGAAATGAATCGCCTCCCGTTCCTCCTCCCCCAAATCGGTATGCTGCTCTAAAAGCCAATCCTTCTTGCAGACGTTACAGCGAAAGGTTGCTTTCTCGATTTCGAAGTGAAAAACATCGGGACTGAACGGGCGGCCGGCCAGGATGTTCTTCAAACCCACCGAGAATACCTCCATTTCTATACGCTGGAGCTCCCCGATGAGTACGTTGACGGCCAATACCGTCTTTCTACCGTTTTCTTCGTACAACCGCTCGACCGTAGAAACGACGGCCTCTGCCAGTGCCCACTCGTGCATCTATTCGTTTTCGAACCGTGACATGATTTCCGGGAACTCGTAGATTACCATGCCGCTGTCCTCTACTTCCATTCTCACGTGTAATCCGTCCACCATGCGATTGATGGCTTCTTCAGCCTCCCTCATGCTCAAGTCGGTCTCCAAAACGATATCGGAAACGGTGAGCCGGCCCTTCCGTTTGTAGGCGGCGCGAAAGATCCGTCCTTCAACGCCGTGAGATTGATTGGACGCGGTAGAACCGAACCTGGTGGCGTCGTAGATCTGCCAGCGATCCCGGGCGTTGAGCCGGTTCTGATTATTGAACAAGTCATTGAAGAAGCGCATTCCGAATCGAAAGATCAGGAAGATAAACAGAGCGGGAATCAGAATCCCGAAAAACATCAAGGGCTTTCCTCTCAGGTGTCCAATGTAATCATATGCAGGAAAAGTTTCAAACCCCGTACAGATCTGCAGGAAGTAGCAGTGCGAAAAAAATCGCTTTCGGGGTTTAGCCGTGGGACTGTTGAATACTCTTGATCTTCTCCTTGATCTCATCAACGGAATCGGCCATCGTTTTGACAAGACTACGAATGAACGGATCGCTTATCCGGTATACCCGCTTGTTTCCCTTCACCTGGGAGGTCACGATTCCTCTGCGCTTCAACACGGCCAGATGCTGAGAAACCACCGGCTGGGATTGTTCCAGGCAGCTCCAGAGTTCGGACACACAGGTTTCCTCCCCCATCTCTATGGCGCAGAGAATCTTCAAACGCAGCGGGTGACCGCAGGCCTTCATCATGGCAGCCAGTTCGTCAATTTTTGTCATAATCCTATATAGAATAACCTGTTTATAACAAATCTGCAAGCCGTCCTGGTTGATTCCCCTTTTCATTTTCACCATATTCCCCCAAGATACCAGTCATGAGCTCAATCTACCTCGACTGGGCCGCCACGGCTCCGCCGGACCCGGAAATTCAGGAACAGGTTTTACAGATCTCTCGGGCCTTGTTCGCCAACCCCTCCGCCGCCCACGGCGCGGGCCGGGAGGCGGAAAAACTGCTCGACGACTGCCGGCAGCGGATGGCCAAGATCCTGGGTTGTCGGGCCAAGGAGGTGGTTTTCACCTCCGGAGGAACCGAATCGAACAACATGGTCCTGTTCTCCCTCCTGCACAAGAAGAGGGACCGGCGGATCGTTATCAGCGGAATCGAGCACCCCTCTGTTTATCAACCCGCCCAGACCCTCAAGCGCCTGGGCTTCGAGGTTGCACTGGTGCCGGCCGATGCATCGGGCCAAATCGATCCGAACCGTATTCTCTCTGCTCTGGACGAAAGGACCTCGCTGGTGACGGTGATGCTGGTAAACAACGAGACCGGGGCGATTCAGCCATTGGCGGAGATTTCCGAGGCTATGCGGGATTTCCAAAACCGCAGTGGAAAAAAAATTCTGCTTCACACCGATGCGGTCCAGGGCTTCGGAAAGATCCCATTTCAGCCGGACCTGCTCGGTGTGGACAGCGCCGCTCTGAGCGCCCATAAGATCGGCGGGCCCAGGGGAATGGGGGCCCTGTATGTCCGCGCCGGACGGATCCAGGAGTTTCTCTACTCAGGCGGCGGGCAGGAGTCTGGCCTCCGGCCGGGAACGGAAAATCTACCAGGTATCTATGGGTTTGTCCTTGCCGCTGAAAAGGCCTGCCCGCGGGTGGCGGAGAATCACAGGCGGGCGGAAGCGGCAATGGGGTCTTTTATCGAGGGACTTAAAAGTTTACCGGAGGTGATCCTGACCAACGTCGAACGTCTTGAGAAGGCGGGCGCCCCTTTCTCCCCGTACATCCTCAATTTTTCCATTCCTCCTCTGCCGGGAGAACTTCTCGTTCGGGTTTGCGAGGAGGAGGGGTTTCTCGTCTCTACGGGATCTGCCTGCTCCTCCAAGAAAAAGGATCGTTTTCGGGTGCTGGAGAATATGGGGATCTCTCAGGAGATCGCCTTCTCCGCCATTCGCCTGTCCATAGGGCCCGGTGTCGCCGGTGCACAGCTCAGAGGTCTGGCAGCAGCGCTGAAGCGCCGGATTCCCGAGCTGCTTGAAATCTCCACGGGTTGAACATGGACCGTCTCTACCTGATTAAATATGGAGAACTTTCCCTGAAGGGGAAAAACCGCAAAGATTTTGAAAACCGGGTTCGCGATGATATCAGGTTGAAGCTGTCCGATCTGCCGATCAAGCTTCGCAAAGAGTGGGGACGACTATACCTCTATCCTCTCTCTCCGGACCAGGCGCTCGATGCCGGCGGTAGAATCGAGAGCACCCTGGCCCGTACCTTCGGGATCGTCGGCTTTTCCAAAAGCTACGCCGTGGCCAAAAACATTGAGGAGATTCAAGGGGCAGCCTGCGCACTGGCCGAAGGATTGATGGGCAGCCGGGGCAAACGATTCAAGATCGAAGCCCGCCGATCTGACAAGAGCTTTCCCCACAGCTCCTACGAGATATGCTGCATCCTCGGCGACAGTCTGCGCAGCCGTTTTCCCGAGCTGAAGGTGGATCTGAACCGCCCGGATTGGATCGTCCAGGTCGAGGTCCGCAAGCGGGTGTACGTGTACGGTCCGGATATAAAGGCTCCCGGGGGATTACCCCTAGGCGCGAGCGGCCGGGGATTGCTGCTCCTCTCCGGAGGCATCGACTCACCGGTGGCCGGCTACCTCATGGCCAAGAGGGGTCTGGCCATGGACGCAGTGTACTTTCACACGCCCCCCTATACCTCGGAGCAGGCCAGAGAAAAGGTACAGCTTCTGGCGGGGATTCTCTCGAGCTATGCAACGGGATTGCGGCTGTGGACCGTACCCTTCACGGAGATCCAGCTTCGGATCAACAAGACGGCCCGCAAGGAAACAACCACACTACTGGTGCGAGCCGCAATGCTGACGATCACCGATCGCCTGGCTCATCTGCACGGGCATGATTGTCTTGTTACCGGAGAGAGTCTCGGCCAGGTGGCCAGCCAAACCGTGCAGAGCCTGCACTTCACCGGAAGCTACACCGGTCTGCCCCTGTTTCGACCGCTGATCGGAATGGACAAATCGGAGATCATCCGGCTGGCCCATGACATCGGTACCTTCGAGACTTCCATTCTGCCCTATGAAGATTGCTGCACACTCTTCGCCCCGGATCATCCCGTTGTTCGCCCGGAGATCAACAGGATGGTAAGCTCCTTCCGATCTCTTGGGCTGCAAGATTCGATCGTGCAGGCGGTCGATCAGACCACGGAAGAATCAGTCGCTGGATGAGCCCTTCTTTTCGGCGGAGCTGGTCGTCGAGTCGCTTTTGCTTTCCTTGGATTTGGAAGAACCGTTTCCGCCGGTAACGGCGGTGGAGCGCTTGTAATCCGTTGTGTAGAAACCGCTTCCTTTGAAGATAATGCCCAGGCCGCCGCCGATCAATCGGCGCACGGGTTTTCCGCACTTCGGACAGATTTTGATTGGATCGTCGTTGATGTTTTGAAACTCTTCAAAACGATGTTTGCAGGATCTGCATTCATACTCGTAGGTGGGCATCTTCAACTCCTGAACGTTTCCGGTTTTCCAGCCGAAAATTTACTACAAATCACGGCCGTAGACAACCCAAAAGCGTTGGAGGTCAAAGCGTTAAGTTGAAAACGAGTGAACTCGGCGGAGTTTCATCCTCTAGGGGAGGAGCAACACCTTGCCCGTGGTTTTTCGGGCCTCCAGCCTGCGATGAGCATCGGGTGCATCGGATAGCCTTAAGGTTTCTCCGATGTGCAGATGAAGCTCCCCTCTTGAAACCCAATCCAGCACCTCGGAAGCTCTTCTCTCCAAGCTTTTCCTGTCCGCAATGTAGTGAAACAGAGACGGCCGGGTCAGGTACAGCGAGCCTTTTCTTCCCAGGATCGCCGGATCGAAGTCAGAGATCTTGCCGCTGGACTGACCAAAACTGACCAGGATTCCCCTCAGGGAAAGGCACTCCAGGCTCTTGAGGAATGTAGCCTGCCCCACCGAATCGTAGACCGCGTTCACCCCCTTACCGTCGGTCAGGCGTTTAACCTCGGATTCGAAATCCTTCTCGCTGTACAGAATCACCTCGTCGGCGCCCGCTTTTCGGGCCAGCTCCGCCTTCTGCTCTGTAGACACCGTGGCCAGAACCCGGGCTCCCCGCCGTTTGGCGAGCTGAACGAGCAGCTGCCCCACCCCGCCGGCGGCGGCATGAACCAACACCGCATCCCCCTTCTTGATCGGGTATGTCTCCACGGCCAGGTAGTGGGCGGTCATGCCTTGGAGCATTGCCGCAGCAGCCTCCCGGAAACCTACAGCCTCCGGAAGCTTGACCAGCTTGTCCGCCGGCACTGCGGCGTATTCGGCGTAGGCACCGCTAACCCCCACCCAGGCCACGCGATCGCCGATCCGAAGGGAATCGACCCCCGAACCGAGCTGGTGAACGGTTCCGGCCCCCTCCACACCCAAAACGCAGGGCAGCTGGACCGGATACAGCCCGTCGCGTTGATAGACATCGATGAAGTTGACCCCGATAGCTTGCAGCTTTACGATTGCCTGACCCACCGCGGCTTCCGGCACGGCCATCTCGGTCAGGACCATCACCTCGGGGCCCCCGTTTTTTTGTATCTGAATAGCTTTCATACCCTTAAAAATAATTCCAAAACAGCGATGGGATCAAGCCGAATCGGGATGCCCCCACGACCAGAGGCCCGCTCATTGCGGCTGCCTATCGCCGGGAAAACCCTCGGGCAGGAGGGCTTGGAAAAAGGATGCGATCTCCGGACTGGTCAGGCTGAGAGAATCGATGCGGGCCGAACCCTGCTCCACATGTATCTCGGCGTTCTTGAGTATTTTTACCGGATCCTCAACCTCGGCCGTGCGCAACCACAGGGTGAGCATCAGCCGCAGCAGCAATTCCACGGCCCGAAGATTTTCCACCTCGGAGAGAAGAAACACCGCCTGCAGGTCGTAGATTTCCTGCTCCGCTACGGCGCTGATCCAGATTTGACGGATGGGGAGTTGATCCGGCAGAAAGCCGGCGGCATCGGGAAAGTACAAAAAAATATCCGCGGCCTCGAGATCTTGGGCGGCTTCGGGCGGAAGCGGATCGACACCGGGCGATTGGAGTCGCTGCAGCATGAGCGCCGCAGCGCTCGGCGCACCCCCGGCGACAAACAGGACGCCCCGCTGAGGGGCGGCAATCTCCAGCCCCGAAGCAGCATTCCTCCAGTAGGTGCGATACGACCAGTGAGAACCCGTGAAACCGCGATCGGGGAACTTCGATAACAGCACCCGCTGCCAGGCAGGATCTAGATTGAGCTGCAGTGCCACCGAGGTGGGCGGTACCTCGCCAAGCGCGATCAGCGAGAAGCTCAGGGGCCCGCCGGGGCAGAAGCGAATCTGAGCCAAGGCGCGGTGGATGCCGGTGGTGATTCTCTCCAGCTGCTCGGTCTGGGCTCCGGCTGTTCTGGCCAGAATCTCGATCAAGAGGCGGGAGGAGGAGGGATTGATTGATACATACACCGATTCCGGGGACGCCGGGGGGAGCACCCCGATCCACTGGGACGTACCCCGAGAAGGGGGCAAAGTCGCGCAGGAGGCCAGAATCAGTGCAAGAAGAACGAGCAGACCTGGAAGACGGCGCATTACGGGCCGGAGGTCTTTTTCAAATAGATGAGACATTTCTCCTGTCCACAGTCAATTTCCACGGCGCGATCGTGCTTCTTCCATTGCCAGGAGACAGCCAATGTATCGTATTTCAGACTCTCCTCGTTGGCCTCCACGGCTTCCCTGACCCCTTGGGATCCGGACAGAAACAGCTCGATGCGGTCGGTGACCTCCAGGTCCATCTCTTTGCGCAGGTTCTGAATCCCCCGCACCAGGTCCCGGGCCATTCCCTCCTGGATGAGCTCATCGCTGAGTTCCGGATCCAGGGCCACCGTAAGAGAGCCTTCATTGAGAACCTTAAGATTTTCCTTCTCCGTTCTCGCAATGATCACACCCTCTTCCGTTAGATCGATCACTCGAACTTCAGCATCCCCTTTACCGATCTCCATGGACAGGGTAGCACCTTCTATAAGCGACTGGATCTCCAGCATCGAGAGTCCCTCGATCCGGGCCGCCGCCGCTTTCATGTCCTTTCCCAGCTGTTTTCCCAGAACCCTATAGTTCGCCTTGGCCGTATACTCGACCAGCTCCTCCTCGTTTTCACGGAACACGACGCTTCGTACATTCAACTCGTCTTTGATCAGATCCTCCATCTCGATGAGGATGCGTTTCTCCTGCTGATCTTTGGTTACCAGGTGCAGCGCCTTCAGAGGCTGGCGGATCTTGAGGTTGTGAAGAGCCCGCAGAGCCCGGCCCATGGACACGGCTTGACGGGTTAGCTTCATCTTCTGCTCCAGCTCTAAATCTCTTCGTCCCGGATCATAGACCGGAAAATCCGTTAGATGGACCGATTCCGGCATTCCTTCGGCTTTGAGATGTCCGTAGATCTCCTCCGTGATGAAGGGGATAAAAGGAGCCGCCACCTGGACGAGGGTGATCAAGACGGAGTGCAGGCTCTCATAGGCCTGGCGTTTGTCCACGTCGTTCTTGGATTCGGGTCTCCAGAACCGGCGTCGGGATCGACGAATGTACCAATTATTCAGCAGGTCGATGAACTCAACGATAGGGTCAATCCCTTTCTGCAGGTCGTAAAGCTCGAGCTGTTCGCTGACCTGCTGTACCAATCCTTGAGTCTCCGAAAGGATCCAGCGGTCTATTGGATTTTCCGGCTTTTCCGGCGCCTGTACCGGCGTAACATTGTCGATGTTGGCATAGGTCACGAAGAAGCTGTAGGAGTTCCACAGAGGAATGATCACATTCTTCAGCACCTCTTTGACCCCTGTATCGGAGTAGCGCAGATCTTCCGCCTTGACGCAGGCCGAGTGCATCAGGAACAGGCGCAGAGCATCGGCTCCGAACTCGTTCATCACCTCCATCGGATCTGTGTAGTTTTTGGCTGACTTGGACATCTTTTTTCCGTCTTCGGCCAGCACCAGACCGTTGACGATGCAGTGGGTAAAGGCGGGTTTGTCAAACAGAGCCGCCGCCAGGACAGTCAGGGTGTAGAACCAGCCCCTCGTCTGGTCCAGCCCTTCAGAGATGAAGTCAGCAGGAAAGTTGGCTTCGAAGTACTCCCGGTTCTCGAAGGGATAGTGGTTCTGGGCGTAGGGCATGGCCCCGGATTCAAACCAGCAGTCCAACACCTCGGGAATCCTCCGCATCGTACCGCCACAGCTGTCGCTGCAGGGGAAGGTTATTTCGTCGACGAAGTGCTTGTGCAGATCCGAGACCTTGCGATTGGACCGCTGCTCCAACTCGGCCCGGCTTCCAATACACACCTGCTCGCCGCAGCTGTCGCACTTCCAGATCGGAATGGGATTGCCCCAGTACCGGTTTCGGGAAATTGCCCAATCCCGGGCACCCTCGAGCCACTTGCCAAACCTTCCATCCCGGATGTGGCCGGGCACCCAGAAGATCTGGCTGTTGGCGCGGAGCATGCTTGCCTTGATCTTTTGAATGTTGACGAACCAGGAAGAGATAGCTCGGTAGATCAAGGGGGAGGCGCAACGCCAGCAGTGGGGATAGGCGTGGAGATAGCTGGAGTGACGAACCACGGCACCCCGGGCCTTGAGGTCTTTGACGATCCTCTTGTCCGCCTCTTTCACGAAAAGCCCCTGGTAATCCGTTACCTCTTCGGTAAATCTGGCCTCGGCATCCACGGGACACACCGTAGGAACATCGGAATCTTTAAGCAACATGTAGTCGTCTTCGCCGAATCCCGGGGCGGTGTGTACGATCCCGGTCCCCTCCTCGATGGAAACGTAATCCGCCACATGGGTGCGGAAAGCTCCCCTTTCGCGCAGAGAGGCGAAATAGGGGAACAGGGGCTCGTATTCCAATCCCGCCAGCTCTTTGCCCCTGTACTCCTGCACCACTTTGTAGCCCTTGGGGTTCTTGTAGTAGGTCTCCAGCCTCTCCTTGGCCAGGATATAGAACTCCTGACCGTCGGCCACCTTCACGTACTCGATCTCCGGACCCAGGGCCAGGGCGAGATTGGAAGGCAGAGTCCACGGTGTGGTGGTCCAGGCCAGGAAATAGGTATTCTCTTCGCTAAGCAGCTTGAACTTGACGGTGATCGAGGGATCCTGAACATCCTGATACCCACCAAGGTTGAGCTCGAAGTTGGACAGGGCGGTGGAACAGCGCGGACAGTAGGGCAGGATGTAGAACCCCTCGTACAGCAGCTGCCGTTTCCACAACTCCTGCATGATCCACCAGATCGACTCCATGTAATCCGGTTCCATGGTCTTGTAATCATTGTCGAAGTCGACCCATCTTCCGAGCCGGGTGACGACGCTGCGCCACTCCGCAGTGTAGCGAAGCACGATTGACCGGCAGGCCTCGTTGAAACGGGCGATTCCATACTCCTCGATCTGTCGCTTGCCCGAGATACCCAGCTCCTTCTCCATCTCGTATTCCACGGGCAGACCGTGGCAGTCCCAGCCGAAACGCCGCTCGACCCTCTTGCCCCGCATGGCTTTGTAGCGGGGGATGATGTCCTTGATCGTTCCGGGAACGAAGTGTCCGAAGTGGGGCAGCCCGGTGGCAAATGGAGGCCCGTCGTAGAATACGTATTCTTCGCAGCCCTCCCGCTGCTGGATTGATTTCTCAAAGATTTTGTGTTTCTGCCAAAACTCGAGTATCCCCTCTTCCATCTTGGGAAAACTGAGCTTGGAATCGACGGGTTTGTACAAATCTCTCCTCCGGTCAAACAACTAACTGGGATCGATTCTAAACTGAATGGCTGCGCACTGTCAAAGACGCGGCACACACCCTGAGCCGGGGCTCAAAGTTGACATTGCGGCGTGTTATCCAGTACACTAGTTTTACAGTGCGAATAGCAACAGTACATGAACAATAGCAAAAAATTAGCCAAAAAAACAGATTCTGTACTTCATAAAGAAACAAAAATTACCGCCCTTACCCTGCTCAGGAATTTTTACGACGAGCAGATTTTCAACGTCCTGATCAAAGAGTTCTACAACGCTGATTTGGATATCAGCCTGGCCGCGATCAACGCCTCCGCTTCTCTGGGAAACGAGGCGGCGATTTCACACCTGTATCGCATAACCGAACAGGGGAAACCCGCGCAGAAAGTGGCGGCGATTCGCACCTTGGCCCAGATCAACGCTCCTTCTTCCATAGAAAAGCTGGCCAAGTACTTCACCATCTTTCAAGACAGCGAAACGCGGCGGGAACTGTTGCGTTCGATCACGATGATCTCACCGATGCACCCGAAAACCCGTGAGCTGACCCGGACCCTGCTCCAGGATACGGCGGATGGTCAGGAGTACTACGATATTATTCTCCCGGCAGTGCTGGAGGCGGGGGAGCTCGAGCTGGTGAAGAACAATCTGTTCAAGGCCAATCCGGATGTCCAGCGTTTCGTCTTTACCAAGCTGCTGGACTCTTCATCGGAGGAGGCAAGATCTTTCATCGAATTCTTTCGGGATAAGATACGCCATTTCGATCCCCATACTCTGGGCTGTTTTCTCTGTGCCTACGAGTTGAAGTTTCCCAATCCCCAGACCAATTTCCTCATCGATAGCCTCCAGAGCGCCGACCCGAGAGCCACGACCTCTTTTCTGATCGCCCTGTCGGGATATCAGGGTAGGGTGGAGAATCCTCAGCGCGTGTTCCGGCTGCTGCTGCGGATGCCCTACGTCGATATGGATACCGAAAGCCTAACCGGAGATTTCCTCGGGAAAATCATGGAGGAAGTGAAGAAGGAATCCCCCCTGCTGCTGAACGAGTTTCTCTTCACCACGGCAACCAACCTCGAGGCGGTCTTCGCCAAGCTCAAGAAGCAGTACGTATCCCTGAAGGGCATCAAGGAAAGGGACGCCCTGCTTGCGGTAGTGCTTACCAAGATTCTCGAGCAGTACGCCACACCGGAGATCCTGCAGGAAATCCAGAATTTCTTCAGGACGGATTCCGCGGACGACCCGGTGGTTCTCATCAATAGACTGCGGGAAAGGATGATTGCCGCCCCGGAGGGTGACAAGAACCGGTTCGAAGCCTGCCTTCGTCTGTTTATGGTTGATAATCGGGTTGCCCGGATCAACACATACCACGCACTCAGCAAGGCCAATCTGAGCACTCCTGCTCTGGCTCGCAGGCTGAACCGTCTGATTCGCATCATCGGAACACTGGAGATTCGCAACTCCGGAAAAAAGATCCTCGAGGCCCTGAACTTCGCTAGGGAGGAACGGATTCCCTTCCTCGAGGAAACCTGTGTGGTAACCCTCTGCCAGCTGCTCAATCGTACCGCAATCGAGCACGCACAGGTCGTCTTTGCCGAGGCCGGCAAGTACCCGCACTCACTACGGGGATACATTCGGGGAGCTCGCTTCGTACCCATTAAAATATTCATCAATCCTCTTCTCAAATTGCTGCTGAATCCGAAGATACCCGGGGGAACACGGACACTGACCGTGGATTCTCTCAAAGCTATGAATCTTACAGGGATGAGGGTTGCCCTTCCCGCCCTGGTTCGGGCCCTGACGGTCAAGGAAATCGAGGAGACTCTGAAAGAGGATATTGCTTCGATCCTCGCCACCTACGTGGACTCAGGCTTCCTACAGCCCCTGATCGATCTGACCGGAAGCGCCGACGGATTCGTCCGGGCTTTGAGCATCCGCACCTTGAAGGCCCTGGCGGGGCGGGAGAAGAACATCCCCGTCGATGTACTAACCAACCGACTGTATCTGCTTCTCGAAGATTCGCATCCAGCGGTCCAGATCGAAGCCCTGCTGGCCCTGCTTGCCCTAGGGGATGACTACGCTGTCCAGATTTTGGACGATTACGTAACCGCAGAGGACGAAACTGCTTCCGTGGAGATCCTCAAGAATCTCGATCAGGGAGTCTCCCACGAACTGATGGTCAAGGTCCTGAAACTGATCAACGCCCGGAGCAAGAAAATCCACGAAGAGCTGCGCCGGATTCTGCCCCCCTTCTGCCAGGGACCTCTAGCTGAAGATATCCGCACCAGCCTCCTCGAAGCACTGAAAGAAAAGGGGGAAGGCGGCGTTCCGGCACGGGCCTCCGATCGGGCCGCGGCTTCTCAGAGCGACACCTTCATCCAGCACGCCAAGCTGGACTTCAAGCTCCGGCGGGAGAACGCCCAGGATCTTACAGTCCTTTTCACAGACATCGTCAGTTACACGGAGAAGAGCTCCCAGTCCGACGCCCACACCTTGTTCGAGTTGATCCAGGCCTTCGAGGGCATCACCCTGCCCACCATCGAACGTCTAAACGGGGAGCTGATCAAGAAGATGGGGGACGGTCTGCTCGCGGTATTCAAGCATCCTTTGAACGCCGCCATCGCCGCCCTGGAGATACAGAAGCAAATCCAGGAGTACAACGAGTACAAGATGGAAGCGGAACGCTTCAACGTCAGGGTGGGATTGAACACCGGTCTGGTTATCCGCAAAGACGGAGACATCTTCGGGGATACGGTGAACGTTGCCTCCCGTATGGAGACCTCCGCAAGTCCGGGGGATATCTATTTGACCCAGAACACATACAATGAGATAAAAGAATACATCCGCTGCACCCGGCTGGGAGACCTCCAGGTTAAGGGTAAGACCGAGTCGATCACCGCCTACCAAGCGCAGGATATCCTCATCGATATGAATAAAGTAATGGCGGAATCCCCCGAAAGTGTTGGGGCCGACAAGGGCGGTACCGATGCCGGATCTCTGCAGAATCTCAAAGAGTCGATGTTCAAACCCGAGTTCGACGTGCCCTCCGGGGCCAACCTGAATGACCGTCTTCTTGCAGGTCTGGAAAGCTTGTTCACGGACATGAGCACTGCTGTGGAAAAAGTCTCGAAGGACTATCATGAAGAGTTCATCTTCAAGCGATTCCTCCACGACAAGTGGTACGAGATCATGGGGGCGGCCGGCGAAAGCGGGGATTCGACCACCGTTTGACTCTTTTCCCCCAAGGTGTTATAGTATTTGCGGCACACCATTATTGAATGAAACGCTTCAAAAAGGGGGTCTATTGGCAGTAAAAAATCAACGGATCAATAAGATGATCCAGGTTCGTGAAGTGCGTCTGGTCGACGACAAGGGGGAGCAACGGGGAATCGTGCCTACCGCCGAAGCCCTGCAACTCGCGACGGACGCCGGTCTTGATCTTGTCGAAGTTTCACCGAATGCGAAGCCACCCGTATGCAAGCTTCTGGACTACGGCAAATACAAGTTCGAACAGGAAAAGCGGCTCCGAGAAGCCAAGAAGAAACAGAAGCAGGTCAAGCTCAAAGAGATACGCATGCAGCCCAAGATAGAAGAGCACGATCTCAACTTCAAGACCAAGCACATCAAAGAGTTCCTCGAGGAGGGATTCAAGGTCAAAGTGTCCGTACGGTTTCGAGGACGGGAATTGGCTCATCTGGAGCTAGGCAGGAATGTACTCAAAAGAGTACAGCAATTGCTCGGTGATTCCTTTGTGATTGAAAAGAGGCCCCAGATGGAGGGCCGCATGATGTCGATGTTCATAAGTCCGAAATCGAGAAAATAGAACGGGGGATGAGGAAACCGTATGCCAAAGATGAAAACCAGGAGAAGCGCAGCCAAGAGATACCGAATTACCGGCTCGGGAAAGGTGCGCTACAAAAAACAGAACCTTCGGCACATACTGACGAAGAAAAACAGCAAGCGGAAACGACGATTGCGCCAATCGGCAACACTAAGCAGTGTCGAGACACCCCGTGCTAAGAAACTACTTCCCTATGGATAATGGATAGAGGAGCCTACTACAATGCCACGAGCAATAGATGGAACGAAAAGGAAAAAGCGGCGACAGAAGCTGCTGAAACATGCCAAAGGCTTCTGGGGTAGAAGGAGCAATCTGTATCGCACCGCAAAAGACGCGGTAGCCAAATCTCTGTCGTATGCCTATAGAGATCGGAAGACGAAAAAGCGAAATTTTCGTGCCCTGTGGATTACCCGGATTTCTGCGGCCTGCAGACAGCAGGACATGACCTATTCCAGCTTTATCCACGGTTTAGAGCTGGCTGGAATCCAGATCAATCGCAAAGCCCTTTCCAATCTGGCCATAGAGGATCCAACGGCTTTTTCCACCCTGGTTGAGAAGGCAAAGGAAGCGGCGGGAGCCTCGGCAAAATGATCAACCTGGCGCAGATCCAGAAACTCGAAGCAAGGGTCACCAAAGCGGTAGAACTGATCAAAGCTCTCAAAGCAGAAAATCAGTCCTTGAGGGGAACCCTCGATTCGGCACAGAGCCGAATGCAGGAGCTGGAAGCACTGGTCGACGATTTCAAAGGCGATCAGAAAGATATCGAAGAATGCATCCTCCGTGCGCTGGAAAATCTGAACGAGCTGGAGGATGAGATCAGCGATCGACAGGAAGAGAACTCCGAGCCGGATGAGGAAGCAGATGACAGCCTGCCCTTCGAAGCCAGGGAGGTGGAGGAAAAACCCACGGGCGGCAGCGACGGTTCCGGAGAGCTGGACATTTTCTAGAAGCGAAGCTATGGGGGGGTACATCCCGGCAGGTGATGGAAAAGAACAGCCTGGAAGTAAACATATTAGGATCCTTCTTCACGATTCAATCCAGCGGCGATCCGGAATATCTACAACGGGTAGCCAACTACCTGAAAAACAAAGTCCAAGAAATCCAACAAAAATACGCAGATAATACGACCCAAGACCCGATCAAGATCAGTCTGCTGGCGGGCCTGAACGTCGTAGACGAACTGTTCCGTTGTCAGGGTCGGGAGCCTTCAGGGACCGACAATGGGGAAATTGAGAGCATCACCGAAAGGTTAATCGATACGATCGATAGGAGTTTGTTGGGAAACTAGCCCTGTAATGTCCGCGGCGGGGCTTTTCACTTGCAGCGGCAGGTAGCGATGGAAAACGGTGCCGGTACTTACAGCATTCTCTACGTCGACGACGAGCCTCAGAATCTGTTCCTTTTCAGATCCTTTTTCGAACAAGAGTACACGGTGCATACAGCCGAGTCCGGATCCGAGGCACTGAGGATCCTTGGCGAAAGCGACATCCAGGTACTGCTCGCAGACCAACGCATGCCGGGGATCAATGGTATCCAACTTCTTGAAACGGTCGCCAAGGAGTATCCGGAAACGGTGCGGGTGCTGGTAACCGGCTATTCCGATATCGATGTGGTAATCGGCGCCATCAACAGGGGAGCGGTTTACCGCTACCTGGGCAAACCCTGGGATGTCGACGAGGTCCAGGCGACGATCCGCAACGCCCTGGAAATGTACGAGCTTCGGCGGAAAAATCAGACACTGATCGCTTCTCTGGACAAGCAGAATCGGCTTCTGCGGAAGAAGGTCGCAGCGCTGAACTTCCTGAACAAACTGCAGTTGGATCTGAAAGGGCTGCCCGACTTCGAGAGCATCACCGACAAGGCGATCCTCCGACTGCAGGAGGAGTTTGAAGCCGACGTCGGCTGTCATTGTGAGAGTCGCTCTGGAACTGTTCAGATACGGTTTGCCCATCTCAACAGAGACAGGGAAAATGAACTACGCGAGCTGATCGACCAATTGGATCTCCCGCCAATAGAAACTCCTCTGTCTCCCTCTATGCCGGAGGGCCGGAGTCTGTGCGTCCTTCCCCTCGTGTTTCAAGGCACCTACTTCGGCCATCTCGTTTTTCTGTTCCCAAAAAAAACACCATTCGATATCGAAGAGCTTCCTTTCGCCGAGGCCGCCTCCCACGTCGTGTCCTCCGTCCTGTACAGTGATCATGTCCACAGGCAGGAGATGAAAAAAGAACAACTGCTCCTGGTTGGTCAAATGGCCGGTATGATCGTTCATGATCTGAAGGGCCCCCTGGCGACGATCATGGGCTTTGTATCGCTGCTGCAGGCAGATCTAGACAGATCTCAACGGGAGGAGTTCGCCGGAATCATCAATCAGGAGGTGCGGCGCCTGATCGATATGGTTGAAGAGCTTCTCTCCTTCTCAAAGGGGGAAACCCATCTGAATATCACCTCGATCGAGTTCCGAAGCTTCGTTGAGGAGATCGTTGAGCTCTTCGACATCAGCCTTAAAAGAGAGAACATCCGGACCGAGGTTTCTCTGAACGGGCTTCACAACTTCTCCGGAGATCGAAAGAAATTGAAAAAGGTCTTCATCAATCTGTTCCAAAACGCCCGGGAGCACCTTCAGGCGGTAGAGGGCCGGAGAAATATATGGATTTCCTCGAGTTTAGAGAAAGACACCGTGCTGATTCGTTTTATCAACAATGGTCCCCGAATTCCGGAGGAGCTGCTGCCAAGGCTTTTTGACCCCTTTTTCTCCCACGAGAAGGATCAGGGCACCGGCCTGGGGCTGACGATCTGCAAGAAAATAGTCGAGGAGCATCACGGATCAATAGAGGTATTTTCAGGACCCGGTAGAAATGAGTTCAGGATATCCCTTCCCGTAAAATCACATCCCTATCAAGATTCGTGAAATCGCATCCCAGGACAGTAACGATCGAAGCAGCCAGGCGGTTGGCGAGTTTGGCGGCTTGAACGCTGCTATGGCCCAGCAGGATTGCATAGATAAAGGCGGCGGAAAAACAGTCCCCGGCGGCTGTTGTGTCCAAGGGATCTACACAGAACCCCTCCACGTGATGATTTTCTCCGTGGTCACTGACGTAGCACCCGTCGCAGCCCACTTTCATCAGCACAATGGGACAAATCTTTGCCGCTTCCTCGAGCAGCCTCCGATCATCGAGGTCCTGACCGAACATGATGCGGTACTCCTCTCGATTCCCGAATAAAACATCGATTCTGGAGGGTAACCAGGAACGGAACTCCTCGTGGTACCTGTGAACAACAAACGGATCGGCCAGATCGAAGCAGATCTGCCCTCCCTCTTTCCTGCACTGTTCTATCGCCCGCAGGACCGCCTGCTTCTGATTTGCCGTGTCCCACATATAGCCCGTAGTGTAGAAGAGCTTGGTTTTCCCCAGAGCGTCGAAATCCAAGTCCTTCAGGCCGTACTCCCGACAGGCACCCAAGTAGGTAAACATGGTACGCTCGTGATCCGGAGTTACCAATATGACCGAACAGCCCGTGGGAAGGGTCTTTGCCACGACCTGCACGGTGATTCCCGCGGTTTCCAGGATCCGGTTGTAGTTCCTGCCCCTTTGATCGGGTCCCACCGCCCCACAGTATAGAAGCGTATCGAGAGTCTCGCCCCGATCCAGCCAGGAAATTCCCCTCAAGGTGTTGGCCGCGCTCCCGCCGGGTATGTTGGTATAGCCGTCCAATATCGACAGCACTCTCTCCATACCCTCCCGATCCACGAGATTCATCGTACCCTTTTTCGCCGATAGAGCCTCGAGAATGCCTGAGTCAACCGGAGCGATAAAGTCGAGCAGCGGATTGCCGAGTCCAATTACCGAATACATACATAGCGCCTCGTTTATTGACAGGGGACACGGGATTGTACTATGGTACTTCCGGCTAAGTACACACCTTGCGAGCGCTTTTCCAAAGGTTGATCAATGGGCTTAATTACAAGCCAGCAACTCTTACAGTACTACGGTAAATATAAAGAACGGGAGATCACCTTCAACCGTCAGGTGATCGACGTGCTCAAGCTCCTGCCCCGCCAGGTGTACATCAAATGCCACGGCGATCAGATACCCTGTGTGCTCTACGCCTCCTCGATGACAGGAGCGAAAATTGTGGCCAGCCTGAAGGCTGCGGCGATGCAGAAGCTTCGCCTGGCCAACAATTCCGTATCCCTGCGCTTCGCTTTCCGTCGAACGGAAAAACGCGAACCCCTGCTCTTCTTCGTCCCAGCCAAGATTACCAACTACGCGTTCTACAATGCCGAGAACCCGGATCTGCACTTTCTCAGCATTGAATACACCTCCAAACCTCCGGAGGACCTGATCGAGATGCTGGGTCAACTATTCGACGCCAACACCAATTTCCAACGGAGAAAAGAAGAGCGTATCGACCTGAATCCAACAACGATCAAAGCCCTTGGTTTGGAGGGCAAAGAAGCAGCACTGGTCGTAGATAAACAGGTAAAGAAGTGCATCATTCGGGATCTGTCATTCTCAGGAACAAAGGTCCTGCTCTTCGGTGCAATTGCCGAGGATGTCCAGAAAACGGCGGTCCTCCAATTCTCTCTTACCGATCAGAAACAAAAGATCCTTGTACCCGGAACGATCGTCCGTTTCGAGGAAGTGATCGGCCGGGAAGACATCGGCGCCTTTGGAATCAGTTTCGTCGAAGAGAAGACGCCGATAAGCTACAAGATGCTGATCAACAACTACCTCAGAATCCACCGGCAAGCTCACGGGTAGCGACACTTAAACACCCACAGCGGTCCCGTCCCATAATTTTTTCGATAAAAATAAATAAATTTTAAGGGGGGGGATGACGATCAAAAGAATGAGGGGTTTTCTAGCTTCGGTTTCCCGGGGAAGAAGCTTGAATTCCCTCTGATCTACATATCGTCGTTTTTGGAGGAAGGTTTAGAAAAAAAGAGACGAAAAAACTTTGAGAAGAAACGGGCAGGGATGCCCGCGCAAATCTAATGTTTCACGGAGGAAACAATGATAATCAACCACAACATGAGCGCGCTGTTCGCGGCGCGACAAGAAAAGATGAACTCCTGGGTCCTGGACAAGAACATGGAGAAGCTGTCCTCGGGCCTGCGTATCACCCGGGCCGGAGATGACGCGTCCGGATTGGCCGTGTCGGAGAAGATGCGCAGCCAGATTCGCGGCCTGCACAGGGCGGAGAAAAACACCATGGACGGGATCTCCTTCATCCAGACAACCGAAGGGTATCTCCAAGAGAGCCAGGACATCATTCAGAGGCTGCGTGAACTTTCAGTACAGGCGGCCAACGGCATCTATTCCGACGAAGACCGCATGCAGATCCAGGTCGAGGTGTCCGCCCTGGTCGACGAAGTCGACCGCATCGCCTCCCACGCCCAATTCAATGGTATGAACATGCTGACCGGTCGATTCGCCCGGGAAAGCGGAGAGAACATCGTCACCGCTTCCATGTGGTTTCATATTGGGGCCAATATGGACCAG
>CAZBXU010000043.1:0-21142 GCA_964495755.1 uncultured Spirochaetaceae bacterium
GTCGATTACGATCGGATCGACCCCGGCTTGAGCCTTCCAGCTGTACACGACATGCCGGCGATCCAGTTTTTTCACCTCTTTGGTGTTCATGCCTCCTCCTCAGATCTCACGGATTTCATATCCTTGCTCGGTGACTCCATAGATGGCGCTGCCGGAACTCTCTATCTTGTCCCAGTACAGGCTGCGAAAGCCGAAGGACATGGGCAGATTCGTCATCCGAGTCCTCTTTTCCTTCTTTTTCACAGAGTAGCGTTGTCCGCAGTTTCGACAGGCCAAACCCACGGGGATTTGCTCTTCGAGGGTTGTATCGAAGTCCCTGCTCCCGCAGCGGCACATGAAGTCTTCCAGTTCGATTACCTGTACTCCCCGCTTGCCCACAGTTCTATTATGCCCGAAATCCGAAGAAAATCAAGAGATTAGATCTTCGTTTATAATTTCAATTTATATTTGATAGAAGCGTGCTCGAATGCCTCGAATCTACCAAGATAAGCCCTCCGCCGCAGTTTTGATTCAGCTTTGTTCACCCACAGCAGGACGGTAGCCCCGCGGCCAAATAAAAAAACTTGACTGCCTGTTTCAGCCTGCTGTACAATCGAGTATAATAGACTCAAGCTCTACATAGACTGCCGAGGGAATATTCCATGTCGCGAGTTGTTAAATGTGCCCATATCCAAGCGTCCAATCCGAAACATGAGGGATCACCCGAAGAAATTAAAGAGGCGATGATCGCCAAGCACATTCCGATGATTGAAGAGGCCGGAAAGAAGGGGGTCCAGATCCTCTGCCTGCAGGAGCTGTTTCACGGACCCTATTTCGCCGCGGAGCAGGACATCAAGTGGTACCGAACGGCCGAAACCGTTCCGGGACCCATCACCGAGCGTTTCGCCCCTCTGGCAAAAAAATACAACATGGTCATGATCGTGCCGGTCTACGAAATGGAGCAGGCGGGAGTGTACTTCAACACCGCCCAGGTCATCGACAGAGACGGGAAGTATCTCGGCAAGACGCGCAAGGTCCACATTCCCCATACCTATCCGGCTTTCTGGGAGAAGTTCTACTTCAAACCCGGGACCCTGGGTTTCCCCGTTTTCGATACGGACTACGCCCGGATCGGTATCTACATCTGCTACGACAGACACTTTCCGGAATGCGCCCGGGTATTGGCCTTGAAGGGGGCGGAGATCCTGTTCAACCCCTCGGCCACGACCCATGGGAAGTCCCGCTATCTCTGGGAGCTGGAGCAGCCCGCCCAGGCTGTGGCCAACGGAGTGTTTATCGGGGCCAACAATCGGGTGGGAACCGAAAAGCCCTGGGAGTTCGGCAAGTTCTACGGATCCAGTTATTTTTGCGATCCCAGAGGGCAGTTGGTGGTCAAAGGGAGTGAAGATAAAGACGAAGTAGTGATCGCAGAGCTGGATCTGGAGCAGATTCGCGAGGTTCGTGACGGCTGGCAGTTCTTCCGGGATCGTCGACCCGAAGCCTACGGCGAGATCTGCGAGCAGCTGCCCTGAAGCGATGATGTGAAATAGAAGTACCTCGCTTCCGTTGGAAGGGGAGTGCTTTTGTTCTATATGTGCGCATAGCGCAAGTAAAAACCAAATTGGAGGTCTGTGTATGAGTGACACAGCGAAAGTCCAAGCCAAAGGGTGGGTTATCTACCCGATTGGCAGTCGGCCGAAGATGGGGTTGGCTATACTGTTGGGTATCCAACAATACCTCACCATGTTCGGGGCAACCGTGCTGATTCCCATCATTGTGGGTGGGGGAATGGGTATGCCTACGGATCAGTTGGCACTGCTCATTTCGACGATTTTCTTCACTTCGGGATTGTGCACCTTGATTCAACAATCCCCGCTTGGCAACCGGCTCCCGATCATCCAGGGAGGAACATTTTCGTTCCTCGGCCCGACCTTCGCGATCATCACGATGGTGGGCGCTCAGAACCTGGGATGGCAGGTATCGATTCAGCAAATCTGCGCTGCCATCATGTTCGCCTCGGTTTTTGAGATCGTGCTGGGCTACACCGGATTGATGGGTTACATCAAGCGTGCTATCAGTCCTATTACCATCGCCCCGACGATCGCTATGATCGGTCTGGCTCTGTACTACCTAGGGATTCCCAACATGGCGGGAAACTGGGCAGTCTCAATCATTACCCTGGTTGCTCTTATTGTGTACTCTCAGGTCTTTGCCCGAAAGTCCAGAGTGTTCCTGCTGTTCCCGGTATTGCTGGCAATCATAACCGGCTGGATCGCGGCTTTAATTGGGACTGCCGCTGGATGGATACCAGAAGGCAATCCGGCCAATCTTACCGCCGGTCTGGCATCGATCAAAGCTGCCCCATGGATCAACTGGCGGGTTGTTGTTCCGTTCAAATGGGGATTCCCGAAGCTTACGAGTATCACCGTGGCCGGATCCTTCGGTATGCTGGCGGGATACCTGGCGTCGATGATCGAATCTATCGGCGATTACTATTCCTGCGCCCGTATCTCCGAGGGCCCAGTACCCACGGAGAGGATGATCACCCGTGGTCTGGGCGCCGAGGGTCTTGGCTGTCTGATCGCCTCAATTTTCCAAAGCGGCAATGGGACTACCTCTTACTCGGAAAACATCGGAGCCATCGGCTTGACTCGAACGGCAAGCCGTCGCGTGATTAGAGCCGGTGCCGTGGCGATGCTGATCATTCCCTTCATCGGCAAATTCGGTGCTACTCTGGCTACGATGCCTGGGCCAGTTGTTGGGGCGATGTACGTGGGATTGTTTGGTCTGATCGCCGCAGTTGGGCTTTCTAACCTGCAGTTCGTGAACCTGAACAACGCGCGGAACCTGTTCATTATTGGAATTGCCTTCTTCATGGGTTTGAGTTTCCCGCAGTTTTTCAACCCCAATATCAACCCGAATGCCTTTATGATCGCCTGGGCGGAAAAAGGTGTGTTGAAAGTTCTAGGAGATATCGTCCAGGCTATTTTCATGTCCGGCATGTCCGTCACAGCTATCGTCGGAATCATCCTGGACAACTTGATTCCTGGGGCTACGCGGGAGGAGCGCGGTTTGGCCGTTTGGGAAGCCGAAGCTACCGAAGGTGCCTGGGAAAAAGCGGAAGCCGAGTGGAAGAAGATGGCTGTCGGCGAAGAGCGTAAAGTCATCATCGAATAGACATTGGGCCGATTTGTATTCAAGAGGTATGGGGCAGAAGCTGTCTGTTCCATACCTCTTTCATTCTGTTGGGAGATTGACGCATGAAAGCCAAACGGATTTCGCGTACAGTGATGTTTATATTTCTTGGTGTTTTTTCGCTGTTGGTCTTCTACGCCATCTTCAATACAGGAAATCCTAATTCTATGTTTCGCCTTGTGATCAAAGATACATCGTACGATCTAGCAATTACCGTCGGACTCGGCCTTGTCGTAGGAGCACTGGTGATTCTAATCACCTTAACAAGGGGAGAAAGCGGATTGAGCCATCTCCTGGAAATCAATACCGAGTACATCCACAAGCTTCGCCGTAAGGGCAGGACCGACGTGGAGATCGCCGATTCCTTTCTCTCCGAGATGGGCAGCAAGGGTGGGCTGCTGCACGGACTTGCCAAACGCCGGGTTTTACGCTACCTTTCCAAGCTGTAATGGATATACTCGAAGGAATCACCAATCCCCGCTGGTTGGTATTTGCTCTTCTCTTTCTCGGTATCATCTTTTACCTGGCCTATATGCGGCAACGGGAAACCAAGCGCATTTCTGATAAATTCGACAAGCAGGACATCATCATCACCAGCTTCGGGGTCAACTACTACGGCCTGGAATCAGAGCCGGGTGGTCCATTGCGGAGCGCAGGAGTGCTCGTTCTGCTGAAAGATGGGATCTACTACAGAGCCCGCTTTGCCCAGAGGGAATTGTTGATACCAGGCTCGGCAATCACCTATATCGGCGTCAGCAAGGTCCACAAGGGGAAGGATCTGCACCAGAGCGTGGTGGTGCTGCAATTCCTCAATCAGGATGGGAAAGAGGAGAAGGCCGCCTTCCGAATACCCTACCCGGCCCAGTGGGTCGCCGCTATCAAGGGCAATCTGTTGGATAAGAAGGTCCAGAGCCCCAAGAAGCCGCGCAACGCTGGGTGAATGTAGCAGACACTGTTGCTGGAATTGCTGGAATCCTGCTGCCGGCATTTCTTCAATTAGAATTTGAATTATGATTTGACAAAATGCCGCAGATCATTTTATAATCGTTATCCGGCACAAATCTTCAGGCGGGAGGAGTCCCGTGAGTAACCGAGATTCGATGCAAAGATATCACGAAAACCGAGCCAAAATGCTGGCCGGGGGTGGAGTGAAGCGGGTAGAAGCTCAACACCAAAAGGGAAAGCTGACCGCCCGGGAACGCCTGGACCTGCTCTTGGACAAAGGGTCTTTCGTCGAACAGCAGCCCTACATAGCCGTACGTGCTACGGAGTTCGGGTTGGCAAACAAGAAGTTCCTCGGCGACGGTGTTGTCAGCGGGACCGGCAAGGTCAATGGGCAGCAGATCTTTCTCTTCTCGCAGGACTTCACCGTTCTGGGCGGTTCCCTCGGAGAGATGCACGCCGAACGGATCGCCGAAGCCCAGACCCTGGCTCTGAAAAACGGCTGTCCCTTCGTACAGATCAATGATTCGGGGGGCGCCCGCATTCAAGAGGGCACCCTCTCGCTGAACGGCTACGCCAAGATTTTCCGAGCCAACACATTGGCCTCCGGGGTTGTCCCCCAATTCTCAGTAATTCTCGGGCCCTGCGCCGGCGGAGCCGTGTACTCCCCGGCCATAACCGATTTCATCCTGATGGTGGACGGGGTCAGCAACATGTACATCACCGGCCCGGATGTCATCAGGGCTGTGACCGGGGAGCAGATCAGCCACGATGAGCTGGGAGGCGCAGCCACCCATGCATCGATCAGCGGCAACGCCCACTTCCGTTTTACCGATGAGAAAAGTTGTCTTCAGTTCCTCCGTAAGCTGTTGAGCTACCTGCCCGCAAACAATCTCGAGATGCCCCCCGTAGTGGACGGCAAGGACGGCCCGGACCGGGAAACACCGGAACTGGAGGAGCTTCTGCCGGAGGACCCCAGGCGTCCCTACGACATTCGGGAGTTCATCGCCGCTATCTGCGACCGAGGTTCCTTCCTCGAAGTTCACGCCGATTATGCTCCCAACGTGGTGGTGGGTTTTGCCCGGCTGCACGGGCGCACCGTGGGGATCTTTGCCAATCAACCGAAGTTCTACGCCGGCGCCCTGGACATAAACTCTTCGGACAAGGCGGCCCGCTTCATCCGCTTCTGCGATTGCTTCAACATTCCGATCATCAGTCTGGTCGATGTCCCTGGATTCCTTCCCGGAGTAGCCCAGGAACATGGGGGAATCATCCGCCACGGCGCCAAGGTGTTGTACGCCATAGCCGAAGCCACGGTGCCCAAGATCTCCCTGATCATCCGTAAAGCCTATGGAGGCGCCTTTATCGCCATGAGCTCCAAAGCCCTGGGCTATGACAGGACATTGGCCCTGCCCACCGCCGAGGTGGCGGTGATGGGGGCGGAGGGGGCGGCCAACATCATTTTCCGGAAAGAGATTACCGACGCCGAGGATCCCGAAGCCATGCGAAAGCAGAAGATAGAGGAGTTTCGGGATCAAGTGATGGATCCCTTCATAGCCGCCGGCTACGGCTTGGTGGATGATGTAATCGAGCCCAAGTACGCCCGGATAGAGCTGATCCGGTCGCTGGAGATGAATATCCGCAAGCGGGAGGATCGGCCCAGCAAAAAGCACGGGAATATCCCCCTCTAGGGCTGAGCCTATGAACGTGGAGATCTTTTCCTACAGCCTGTTTACGACGGTCTTGGGGATGCTGGTGGTGTTCATCTCCCTCATCGCACTGAGTGTCATGATGGTGGTGCTGAAGGGCGTCTTCATGGGGGAGGGAAAGACCGACCAGGGCATCAAAGCGAAGAAAACACAGGTCCGGAGAGAGGCAGGTTCCTCCGAACAGCCGCCGGCTTGGGTGGCAGCCGCCGTGGTGGCCTATCTGGCTGAAGAGCAGGAGCCGGACCGTCCTACCGCAGATCCCTGGAACGCCGTCACGAACCAGTACGATCCCTGGATCGTCGGAGGTAGGGTTAGCAAACGGGGAGTATGAAGGATGAAGAAGACAGTTCGCTTCGAGTTGGAAGGAAAGATTTACGAAGTTGCAGTCGAGCGTACCGGTAACCGGCTGACCCTGACCCTCGAAGGAAAACGCTACACCGTTTCCCTTCTTCCCGAAGAGACTGCCCCCGCTGTTTCACCTCCCCAGAGTCCAGCCCAGACTCGCCCGACTGCTGCGATGGCCCGGGTTTCCTCCCCGACGACCCAGACACAGCCTGCGGCCGCGCCTACGGCGGCGATCAATTCCACAGGCGCTCTACCCGCTCCCATGACCGGGGTGGTCAAGGAAATCAAAGTCGGGCCGGGTCACACCGTCGAAGAGGGCCAGGTCGTGCTGATCATGGAAGCGATGAAGATGGATATCGACGTTCCCTCCCCGCTAGCTGGAATCGTAGCCGAGGTGTCGGTGAAGCCCGGAGACACCGTCAACGCCAAGCAACAGCTGATGGTGATTCACTAATGGGTTTTTACAGTAGATGAGCATCCTGAGGATCATCGCCGATTTTTTCACCTCCACCGGATTCGCCGCGCTGAGCCTTGGCAATATCGGTATGCTCGCCGTGGGGGGGCTTCTGATCTACCTCGGGATCGCCAGGAAGTACGAACCGTTGTTGCTCATCCCCATAGGCTTCGGAGCGATTCTGGTGAACCTGCCCCTGTCCGGGATCCAGGAAGAGGGCGGGCTGATCTGGTACATCTACTTCGGGATCCGCTCCGGGATCTTTCCTCCCCTGATATTCTTAGGTGTAGGTGCCATGACCGACTTCGGTCCGCTGCTGTCCAAGCCGCAGACCTTTCTCCTCGGCGCGGCAGCCCAATTCGGGATTTTCAGTACCCTCCTCGGTGCCAAAGCCCTAGGATTCGACTTCGCCGAAGCAGCCTCAATCGCCATCATCGGAGGCGCCGACGGACCTACGGCGATCTATCTGACATCCAGACTGGCAGATCACCTGCTCGGACCGATCGCCGTGGCCGCCTACTCCTACATGGCTCTTGTTCCGATCATCCAGCCCCCGGTGATCCGCGCCCTCACTACCAAGAAGGAACGGATGGTGGTGATGAGCGAGGTCAAACCGGTTAGCCGTCGGGTCAGGATCCTCTTTCCCATCCTCACCACCATAGCAACGGCCCTGCTTGTGCCGGCGGCCACACCGTTGATCGGGATGCTGATGCTGGGAAACCTCTTTCGGGAGGCCGGGGTGGTGGACCGCCTGTCCAAGACCGCTCAGAACGAGCTGATCAACATCGTCACGATCTTTCTTGGTGTGGCGGTGGGCTCAAAGATGTCGGCGGAGGAGTTCCTGACCTTGAAGACCATCATGATCATCGGTTTGGGACTGGCTGCTTTTGTGGTTGGTACCGCGGCGGGCACGCTTTTGGGCAAGCTGATGTACGTGATTTCCAAGGGGAAAGTCAACCCCATGATCGGCGCGGCCGGAGTCTCTGCGGTTCCCATGGCCGCCAGGGTGGTCCAGAAGGTCGGTCAGAAGGCCAATCCGGGAAACTTCCTGCTGATGAATGCCATGGGTCCAAACGTGGCCGGAGTGATCGGTTCGGCCATCGCAGCAGGAGTGCTGTTGGCTCTGGCCGGGTAGGGGATGCTGTTCTTCGTACTCCAAATGTACTACGTGTATGGGTAAAACTGATTCTCCAGAATTTCTGCCTATGTCCCGGCAAGACCTGGAGCGTCGCGGATGGCAGGAGTTGGATTTTGTTCTCATCTCCGGGGATGCTTACATCGATCACCCCTCCTTCGGGGCAGCTCTGATCGCCCGTCTTCTGGAAAGCAGGGGCTACTGTACAGGGATCATCCCGCAGCCGGACTGGCGCAAAGTCGAGGACTTCCGGCGCCTTGGCAGGCCCCGATTGGCATTCCTGATCACCGCAGGAAACCTGGATTCAATGGTCAGCAACTATTCGGTTTCCCGACATCGCCGCCGTCGGGACGGCTATTCCCCCGGCGGTCGTCCGGGTCTGCGCCCGGATCGAGCAACCATCGTGTACACGGTTAGCGCAAAACAGGCCTATAAGAACGTTCCCGTGATTCTCGGCGGCCTGGAGGCATCCTTGAGGCGATTGTCCCACTACGATTACTGGTCCGATAGTGTACGCCGATCCGTGCTGTTGGATGCCAAAGCGGATCTTCTGGTCTACGGCATGGGAGAGCGCGCCATTCTCGCGGTCGCTGAAATGTTGGCCGAGGGAACACCTGTGGGGGAGATAACCACGGTTCCAGGCACGGTCTTCAGGCGCTCCAATCTCGACGCCTTGGACAGCTACACTCTCCTCCCGACGTTCGAAGAGGTGCGCGCCGATAAACGAGCCTTTGCCGTGAGTTTTCGTCTTCAGAGTGAGAACTGTGATCCCATTACAGCCAAAATTTGTGTCGAGCCCAACGGCGACGGCTACCTTGTACAGAATCCCCCGGGCCCGCCCTTGAGCCAGTCCGAGCTGGATGTCCTCTATGAGCTTCCCTACACCCGGGATGTTCACCCCGTGTACCTCTCTGAGGGGGGAGTCAAAGCCATCGAGGAGGTGCGCTTCAGCCTGGTTAGCTCCCGGGGTTGTTTCGGGGGCTGCAGTTTCTGCAGTCTCAGCTTTCACCAGGGAAGAATCGTCCAGGCCCGAAGCCATGCCTCCCTTCTCAGAGAAGCGGAAAGGTTGACCCGGCTTCCCGGTTTCAAGGGCTATATACATGATGTGGGCGGCCCGACGGCCAACTTCCGTATCCCCGCCTGTAACGATCAACTACAAAGAGGCAGCTGCAGGAACAGACAGTGTCTGTTCCCGGCGCCCTGTCGAAATCTCGAAGTCAGCCACCGGGATTATCTTGTCCTGCTGAGAAGGCTCCGTCAGGTACGAGGAGTCAAGAAAGTCTTTGTCCGGTCCGGGGTCCGCTACGACTACCTGTTGGCCGACCCGGATCCGAGCTTTTTCAGGGAGCTGTGCGAATATCATATAAGCGGGCAGCTCAAGGTGGCCCCGGAGCATGTCTCCGCCCATGTTCTCGATTTGATGGGCAAGCCCGGAATCGAAGTTTTCGAGCGGTTCAAAAAGAAGTACGAGGAGATCAACCGTGGGTTGGGGAAGCGCCAATATCTGGTACCTTACTTCATTTCCAGCCATCCCGGTGCGGATCTTCGGGCGGCTGTGGAGCTGGCCGAATACTTAAGAGATACCGGGTTTATTCCTGAACAGGTTCAAGACTTCTATCCCACTCCCGGCACCCTGTCAACCTGTATGTACTGGACCGGGCTCGACCCGCGTACGATGGAAGCGGTCTACGTGGCCCGAGGGCAGCGGGAAAAGGCCATGCAGAGAGCTCTCATTCAATTTCGAGATCCGAAAAACCGCAGACTCGTTTCCCAGGCGCTCATCATGGCCGGACGGAAGGATCTGATTGGATATACCGCGCGCTGTTTGATCAAGCCCGCCTTTGAAACACGCCGAGGAGGACCGAGAACCTCGCCGTGACCGGGGTCACGTAATGACCTCGATATTCTGATTCAATTCGGTACCTGCAAGGGACTTGGCTAACGAGCCGTCGAAGGTCGCCAGCTTGCCGCCGTTGTGTTCTGCTAAGGCTGCGAGATAGAAGTCTGTTATCTGTTGGTGTCCAGTTAACCGCAACTTGGATGAATCGCTGAGGGTGTTGAGCAGGGAAATGTTGTCCGTCCAAAATACATGTCCATTTCTCGTGCAGAAGCGATCGAGGTGTTTCATTGCTTCTTTCGGCGTAGCTGCGATTGTAGGATACGCGGGGTTGGAAATAACACGCACGAACCCGTTTTCGGTGATTGGACAGGTAGCCCATGAGTCGATGCCTTTGTCTGCAAACCAGGAATGACTCGCCTCGTGATTTACATGCTGACGATCAAAGAGAGCAACAAGGAAATTAACATCCAACAGATGGATCATGGACTTAATCCCGGAGCCGGTTGACCAGGTCCAGATCGGGAGGAGGTCCTTCCCGAGCAGGAAAAATCGGAACGCCGTTTCTAAAAGGAGGGGTTTTTCGTGGGCTCAAGGCCTTTCGAATCAACTCGGAGACCACTATGCCAAGGGATACACCCCGCTGTCTGGCGAGGATGCGGACCTTGGTCAATACCTCGGGGTCTAGGTTCAGGGTGGTTCTCATAATTCTAGAATAAAACATCACGCATCAGATGTCAAGCATCAAATTCCCTGTCATTATGCTTTCGCCATAACTTCAGCCTGCTCCACGAACTCCTCGATCATGCCAAGGCCCTTGTCCCAAAAAGTCGGGTCCTTCAGGTCGACCCCGAGGGGCCGAACCAGCTCTTCCGGCCAGTTGGAGCCGCCGGCGGCCAGCAGGTCACGGTAGGCGGGGGGGAAGCTCGTTACGTTTTCCTGATAACGGGCGTACAGAGCCAGTACGAGCAGCTCTCCGAAGGCGTAGGCATAGACGTAACCCGGGGAGTGAATGAAGTGGGGGATGTAACTCCACCAAACGCTGTAGTTGTCCGTAAGGGTAACGCTTCCCTCGAACATCTCTTTCTGGGTCTTCATCCACAGTTCATTGAAGCGATCCGTGGTCAGCTCTCCCTCGCTGCGGCGGGCGGTGTGGATGGCCTCTTCAAAACGGTTCATCGCCGTCTGACGGAAGACCGTGGCAAAAGTATCTTCAATTTTCTGAACCAGCATGGACAGTCGGACCTGCGGGTCTTTCTCCACAGACATTAGTTTCTGGAATACCAGCATCTCTCCGAACACCGAGGCGGTCTCTGCGGTGGTCAAGGGTGTGTCCGCTGAAAGGATCCCCTGTTCCCGGGACAGGTATTGGTGCACCCCGTGTCCCATTTCGTGGGCCAGGGTCATCACGTGTCGGGGGGTTCCTTCGAAGTTCATGAAGATATAGGGGTGTACGGAAGGGACCGCCCCGTGGCTGTAGGCTCCGCCCCGTTTGCCCGGGCGAACCGCCGCGTCGATCCAGTTTTTTTTGAAGAAGGACTTGGCAATCTCACCCATCTCCGGGTGGAAGCCGCTGTAGGCATCGAGGACCATCTGCTTTGCTTCCTGCCACTGGTAACGTCGATTAGCGGTGGGCAGGGGTGCGTAGCGGTCGTAATCGAATAGCTCCTCTAACCTTAGGAGTTCCTTCTTTAGATTGTAGTAACGGGCTACTATTGCATACCGGCCGGTCACTGTCTGCACCAGAGCTTGAACCGTGGCATCGTCGATCTGGTTGGCCAGATTCCGGGCGCTGATCCAGGTTGGATAGCTTCGCAGCCTGTCGTCGGAAGCTTTGTCGGCAAGGAGGTTGTTGAACATGTAGGTGTTGACCCGCCTCATATTCTGCAGCCCCGTCGTAAAGGATTCCGCTGCCTGCTTCCGTTTGGCGCGGTCCGGCTCGTAGAGCTTGGTCAGAACCGACTGCTGAGGCAGCTCCTCCCCCTCCAGGGTATAACGGGCTCCGCTGTGGACCTCCTCGAAGAAGCGTACCCAGGCGTTTCGGCCGGTCACGGCTTTCTCCGCCAGAATCTTTTCCTCCGCTTCGGAGCGCAGGTGGGGGCGATAGCGCCGGGCCAGAGTCAACCAGAAGCGGTAGTGGGCCAGAGCCGGATCGGACATTACCTCTTGAGCCCGTTTGTCATCAACATGGGCCCACTCCAGTTCGAAGAACAGGAGTTGCTGCTGAAGCTGGGATGAGTGTTCGTGGAGTCGCTGCAACAGCGCTCCCCTGGCGGGATCCTCCGTGTTGGTGGACCAGTGCAGGTAGGCAAAGGTTCCCGCCTTCCCCGACAGTTCAAGGATCTGCTCGTATTCTTGAAGAAGCCGGGCCAATTCAGGCGCATCGAGGGCGGCGATCCGACCGCGATAGCTGGAGGCGAAGCTCTCGGCGCGTTTCGTCGACTCGGACAGATCCTTCTCTAACTGGGGGTCGCTGCCGCCGCTATACAGATCGCCGAGGTCCCAGAGAATCTCTTCAGCTCCCGATGGAATGTTCATTACGTGTCTCCTTTATCAAGCTCCAATGTCCGGTCATCTTATCAAAGAGCTCTCGCTTGGTAAATAATTCTTCAAAGGCCGCAGTTTCATCACAGGCGGCAGCTGGATCAGATGGATCAGCTGAAGCGGCAAGAAATCGGCGGGCTTTCGCTTTCAAGATGCCCGGGTGAGGTTTGCCTGAAGAAGATCTGAGAGAACCTCGGCGGGCTTCTTGACTTTGCTCAGGAACATCATCGCCGCAATGATGTAGGGCTTGTTGCATGCCTGCCGGTAGGTGGCCAGGCGAAAGCGTTCGAACACCGACCCGGCCACCTCGCCATGTTCACAGCTCACCCCGGAGATGTCCGCCGGCAGGCAGTGCAGGTACAGGGCGTCTTTGGTTCGTTCCATCAGCTCTTCATTGCACTCCCAATTGATGTATCTCTTGTTCAGCTCCAAGCACTCGCTTTCCAGTTCATCGAGTCGTCGAGTGTCGCCGGCTTTCAACAGCTCGGTGCGGCGCTGCATCACCTCGTAAGGAGCCCAGCTCTTGGGATAGACGATGTCCGCATCGGCGAAGGCCTCCGCCATGGAGTGGATCTTGTGTAAGGCTCCTCCGGAGGCCTGGCTGTTTTTTTCGGCCAGATCTTCGACCTCCGGAATCAAGGAATACCCTTCGGGGTAGGCCAGGCTCACCTTCATTCCGAATCGGCTCATCAGAGCGATCACGCCCTGCGGTACGGAGAGGGGTTTCCCGTAGGAGGGGGAGTATGCCCAGGTCATGGCGATCTTTTTTCCCTTCAGGGCTTCGAGGCTTCCGAAGTGCCGACTCAGGTGCAGGAGATCCGAAGAGGACTGGGTGGGATGGTCGATGTCGCACTGCAAGTTGACTAACGTGGGGATCTGGGGCAGCACCCCTTCTCGGTGCCCCTCCCGAACCGCTTCGGAGACCTCCTTCATGTAGGTGTGGCCGTAGCCGAGATACATGTCGTCGCGGATTCCGATGATCTCAGTTAGGAAAGAGATCATGTTGGCGGTTTCCCGAACGGTCTCGCCGTGAGCGATTTGGGTCTTGGTTTCCTCCAGATCCTGGGCGGCCAGACCGAGCAGGTTGGCCGCGCTCAGAAAGCTGAAGCGGGTCCGGGTCGACTTATCCCGAAAGATCGCCACGGCCAGTCCAGAGTCAAAGATTCTGGGCGAGATATTCTGTTCCCGCATCATCTGCAGGATTTCCGCGACGGTGAGAACCGCCCGGATCTCATCTTCCCTCTTGTCCCACGTCAGGAGGAAGTCGTTCTGGTACAGCTGCCCGCTTTTCAGAGAGAGGAGCGTATCGATCTTCTTTTGTATCTCTTTGAATTCCATGGCGTTATTATACGGTGGGAACTACAGCGCTCCAAGTCACCGATCGGGCAGTATTTGGTGCCAATGGCTGGCATTTGTATTGCCATGCGGCTCGTGATAGTGACGGAATGTGATTGTGATTGGTAGAACTTGCGATTTATGTAATTATGTATTATACATATTACGTGGAGAATGAAGATGCCCAACATCACAATGTCCATCGATAAAGAATTGCTGAAAAGAGCACGCAAAATAGCGATAGACAAGGAAACGAGCCTGACAGGGTTAATTCGGGATTATTTGGTTGAGCTCGTTGAGAGAGAAGAGGTGTTCAAGGAGATGGCCGCTTACGAGTTGGAATCGTTATTCACAGACAGCAAGGCAGTCGTCGGAGACAAAACCTGGACACGAGATGAGCTTCATGGCCGACAGTAGTTATTTTCTAGACACGAATGTACTGGTGTATGCCAACGACAGTACAGAAACAAAAAGACAGGCAACGGCAATCCGATTGATCACCGGCGGGATACGAAGCGGAAGCGCTGTCATCTCTACCCAGGTTTTGAGTGAGTTCTGGGTCACTGTGACACAAAAATTACAAGTACCCCTTGATCGAGAAAAAGCAGAAAACGAGCTTGAAAACTTCCGAGCAATGCTAATCATCAGCATCGAGTACGATACCGTGAGAGCTGCTGTACATCTGCAAAAGCGTCATCAACTCTCCTACTGGGATGCACTCATCCTCTCTACGGCACAGATCGCCGGCTGCCGGTGCATATACTCGGAAGACATGAACGAAGGTCAGAAATACGGCGATCTCGTCATCGTAAACCCATTTTCTCACGATTCCTAGAGTCCGCTCAGCACCTGGTCCAGTCCCTGCCCTGAGAGGGTGAGCATATCGAGGTCGTTGAGAGTCGGGATACTCCGTTACAAAACTCTCCATCACCCGAATTATCGGTGGAATTGCAGGCGGCATTACGTGCTGTTGCACCTCTTGGGGGGTGGGCGTGGCGCCCAATAGCGCGACGTTCCAGGCGGCGCCTCGCGCTATGGAAACCGGGAATATGATCGTCCCCCCATGACCACGCCACGGAGATCATCAACAAAACGAATGCCAGGGATGCCAAGCCGGGCAATGATGCTGTCGTTCCAGTTGAGTTCTCCGAGTACTGTGCCGGTGAACAGCTTATGCGATCAGCTCCTTCCCGATGGCACGATAGGGTTAATTCTCTAGAGTTAATCAGCCGAACAAATTAAAAAAATTGTAAAGTGATAAAGTTACGGAAGGCATGAGGAGCAAGTATTGATGCTGACAATTAAAAAGAAGGTCGTGACTTATAAAGACTACCAGTTCCGGTGATCTGTTGACCTGAAATCCAACCGATACACCTCTAGCTTACGCAGGATCTACTACAACCAATTCGCGGCCCACTTGCTGAACGCTTACAACCCAAACATGCTCTACCCCGAACTGTCGATGATTGTGTCTACATCAGCATACAAGCTTTTTATGTTTTCCAAAGGTTGGATCTGCTGCCGGAAAATTGCCGGAAAATCGTGGAAAAGCAAAATGTGTTATAATAATTGCAGCTGAGGAGGATAATCATGAAACTCGGTCTACGGTCCACCCTGACGGTAATTATTCCGGTTGTCGTTCTTCTGCTGCCCTCTACGTTGCTCGGCGCGGGCGGTGCGGAGGAAGAGGCTGGGAGCGACCGGGGTGCGTACGTGGCCGAACAGGGGCGGATCATTCAGCCAGAGGAGATCGATATCGGCTCTTACGTGGCCTCGGTAGACTACGGCTACCCCGATCCGTCGGGGGACTTTGGCGTCACCCTGTACAGCGGACATCGACAGGTATCCACGGCGGGACAGGAAGAGATTATCCAGGTCGGGATCCAGGGCAGGCGCACGCCATTTGAGGAACTTCCCGTGCTGAACCTATCCTTCGTAATCGACTCCAGCGGTTCCATGAGCGAGAAGGACAAGATCGAGTGGGCCAAGGAGGCTTTCGACCTGTTCCTTGGCCGACTTCGCAGGCAGGATATCCTGTCGGTGGTGATCTTTTCCGAGGAGGCGGAAGTTCTCCTTGAGGCAACCCGGGCGGAAAACATAAGAGACCGCAAGGGACTCAGGGACAGAGTCCACGCGGTTCTGGCGGAGGGCAGGTCCAATCCCGAGACCGGTCTTGTCGCGGCATACGCACAGGTCCAGAGAAACTACCACCCCCAGCACGTCAACCGCGTGCTTCTTATTTCAGACGGTCTTGGAAGTCCGGAAAAGGCGCTGGAGATCGTCCAGGGATATCAGAAACAAGGCATCTCCCTGTCAACGATCTCTGTGGGGATGAATTGTGATTTGAACACGATGAAAAAGCTGTCGAAAAAAGGTACCGGGAGCTCCCGCTTTATCTCCAACCCGGAAAAAATGGTGGAGATTTTCAGTACGGACCTCGATCGCATGGTCGTGCCGATCGCCTACGACCTTGCCCTCGAGCTCGAGCTCACCCGGGGTACGGAGCTCCTCGGTACCTGGGGGTACAACCACCGGGTGTCCGGGAACACGATTCACTACGCTCTGCCCGCACTGCATCATCGCGACTATGAGACGATCTTGGTCCAGGTTCGACTGCCGCCCAGGCAGGTCCGGGGCAGGACGGAGATCGCCCGGCTGAAGCTTACGTACACCGATCGAGCAGGAGCCCAACACACGATGAAACCCATCTCCCTGTCGGTCGATTACACCGACTCGTCGATCGCCGCCGGCGGCATTTCCGATCCGACCGTGCTCAAGGCAGGCACCATGCTGCACACGGCACACGGTTTGGAGGCAATCGGTTTCTTGTACTATCTAAGCCAGAAGACAGCCCAGGGCATGGCTCGTATAAACAAATTATCCTGGCACGCCACCGATGTTCCTCAGGAAGGCCGTATCGAGACGGCCGTCGATTCGGAGAAGATGGAAACCACGGCAGCGATTCGGGCTAATAAACAACGCTGTCTGGATTTGGCTGAAGCTTTGAAGAAAGAGATCGGCAACACCCACCTGCGTCTGGACGAGGAAACATTCCCCGAGGAACTCGCCATTGTGAGGAAGTACATCGAAATCCTGGGGCGTGAGCTCCGCCTGGGTGCACCGGTAATCTCGAGGATGCTGGCCGATGAAGAGATTCAGGCCCGGGAGATCACCGGAGGGGCACACAAACAACTCACGGATCTGGTTGAAGAGCTTACCCTCGGGCTGGAAGGACTGCCGGGAGGCAGTATCGCCTTTTTCGGTTTTTCCTCCGGGGAGGGGGAGGTCACGTCGCTGCAGTTCACAGCAGACCGCATCGCCCGCACCCGGTTGTCCGAGCTTCGCGATTTCAGGTTTATAGGCGAGCCGGCCATTTCCCAAGCCCTCGCCCAACTTGAAGTTTCGCCCCAAAGCCTGCTGGACAACACCATCGCTCTGAAAGTCGGGACCGCGCTCAACGCGGATTATCTCTTAGTCGGGCGAATCGTGGAGATGTCCAGCTCGATCGTCGTTTTCGGCAAGCTGCTCGACCGGCGTTCGGGCGCGGTACGTTCAGTCGCTCAAGCCTTACTGGCCAAGGAAGATTAAGGCCGGAAGTCTCAAGGGTCGATGAGTCTCAGGGATAATAACTGAGAGTCCGAGACATGACCTCAGTGATCACATCATAGGTTTCTTTGGCGTTGTTGGTGCTTAGGGTGGTTCTTTCGGTCCAATTATTAAACTCATCGTATGCGTACCGGTATCTGGTACTGCCCGTCAGGGAACCGTCGGGGTTGTAGCCGGCCGTTTCGACCAGGTCTCCGTTGTAGCGTGATGACTGTCGCGATTGCTGTCGGCCCTCCAGATCGTAGCGAATCGTCTCCAGGAGCCTGCCCGCCTCATCGTACTCATAGCTGATACGGAAGCCTTGAGCCACGCCTCTACCCGAGCTGCGCTCCGAGACTTTGTTGCCTCTGCGGTCGTAGGCCGTTTCGGTCATGGTGAATACCCGGCCCTCACTGTCGTAGAAGATCTCCTCGATGATACGATCACTGCCGTCAAAGCGGTACGTCCAGCGGCAGGAAAAAGGCCGTAAGGCGTGACGGTACTCTTTGTCCAGGACAAACCCTGCGGCGTCGTAGCCATAGATCCAGGTATGATCGAGGGTACCCTCTCGATCATACCAGTCCACCGTCTCGGTTGCGGGACTGCCTGTACGGGCATAGGTGTAGGTCCGTTTGACCACGGGAACTCCGGAGGTTCGACTGTGGAGAACTTCGACGAGAGAACCCGTCGAGTCGTAACGGAAGGTGTAGATATCGGGGGACAACGCGTCATTGTCCGAGTAGCGGGCTTCCGTCACCCGATTCAACGCGTCATAATCGTAGGTCCATTTTTGAAGGTTCTTCCCCGATCCCTTGCGCATTTCGACCATTCGACCCTGACTGTCAAAACGGGTGATTTCATAATCTCCCTGACGCGGATAGTAGCTGATCCTGGATCCGGTGGTCGTCCGCCGGTGTTCCCAGCGTTGAACGGTACTCCCCCTGTCGTCATAGTGGATGTTGGAGAGCATTTCCCCGGCGGAGTCGAAACGCTGCAGAACCTTGTTGCTGACCGCCCCGTCGTTGTCGTAGTGTATCTGCGAAGTGCTGTATCCTTCCGGGCTGAATAGTTTTTCCCACGACAACACCAGCCGTCCGGAGCTGTATTCCTGGCGAGCCACCAATCTGCCTTGAGCATCGTATGTGTACGTGTTGCGGCGGCTGTTTCTTCCGTAGAATTGCTCTTCGGTCTTGTAGCCGGCCTCGTTGAACTCGATCCTGCTCTGCAGCTCCGCTGCCTGTCTGACCCACTCACCGTCCCGATCCATATAAACCGCCCTGCTGACTTCTAAACTGCTGATCGGACCCCTCAGTTCCATCCGAGCCGTATCGGTCTGTTCGGGCTGAGGATACACGGAGGAGCCGAGCACCGTAGCGAGCAGCAGTACCAGTTGAATCACACGATAAATCCTCACTGTATCCCTCCTATATCAGCAACCTGATGACATCCGCGTCCTTGGGCAGTATCACCTGGGCCACAGACTCCACCTCCGCTGTAGCGACATTGATCACTCTGCCGAATACGACCACGGTGCTCGCCATCTCAATGACCGAACCGGTGACGATGTAATCCGCAGCGAGAAATTTGCCGATCTCAATAGCGTTCTCGGTGTCCATCAGATCCGAGAGCGCCAACTCCTGCTCTGCTAAAAGCTCATCCAGTTTATTCCGCTCGACGAGGGTCAGGGTGTCGATCCGGCCGAACTCGATCATCGCCATCTCGTTTAGCAGATCCACAAGTCCGGCGGGTTTACCAGCCTTGGTCGCGAAACCGGACACCGCGACTACACCGCCTTGAATCCGATTCAGTTCCAGGGTCATTTCCCGGAACAGATTCGACAGATGATCCTGAAGGGAGCGTTTCGGCACCCCGGGCCGGATCTCCAGATCACTTTTTGCTGTGGTGACTTGAGGTTGATCCCACTGCAGTTCCGCGCCGAGGATATCGATGTATCGATCCAGTATTCCGATCTCGTCATCGAATCCTTCGTTGTCCAGCCGCAGCCGGGCGTTGGCAAGTTCCTTCTTCATCTCGACGGTCAGGTCTATGGCCCGCTGCATCTTGGATGCCACAGCCTTCTCCAGGGTGCGTATCTCCGGGCTGAAAAGCTCATCGTAGGCCGTATCGCCGCCTCTTTGTCTCCACAGTTCATCCCGGCTGCGGTTAATCTCCTCGATCTGTTCCCTGCAGGAGTAGTACAGCTCCCCGATGGTCTGCAGCTTCTGGGCGAAGCGGAGCATGGTCCCGGACTGGAGGACGCTTCCGCTGGAGTACCCGGCCACCGGCTGTTCTGAGTCCACAAATTCGACCGCGAGGGCATGCGGCCCGGAGCGATGCCTGTTGCCCTGGAGATCCTCGTACTCAATGGTGAAGCGGGCCAGATCGCGGCTCCCGGGATCGCCACCGGGAAGGACCCGAACCTCAGCCAGGATCGTTTCGTAGTCCCGGTGGTGCAAGGTTTTTTGCGCATAGTGAATCGTCTGTCCGGCAATCCGATTGGAGTATCCCCAGGTACCGAGGATTTCCACCGGCTGGAGAAACTCCAGGGTCATCTCCAGATGGCGGGCCACCGGTACCACCATCCGGTCCAGCTCGCTGCCAAAGGTCTCTTCCATCTCCTCTCTGCCGGCAATGAACCGCGAGCTGCCGCCGCCCCTTCTGGCCAGCTCGACCATCAGCTCTAGATCGAAATCGGTTCCCACGCCGATGGTGGAGACGTTGATTCCCAACTCCCGGTAGGTTTCCGCCATGTCCAGGAGACCGCCTGATTCACCCACTCCGTCGGTGAGAAAAAGCACCCTATTCGTATACTCCGACCGGTAGTTGGCCAGCACCTGCTGATATCCCAGCTCCAGACCGTCAACCAGATTCGTTCCCCCGCCCGTACGAATGGAATTCACTGCCTTTCTGAACTCCAGTCTCCGATCCCGACTTTTCATCTGCGTTGATGGAAAAACGACTTTAGCGCTGTTGTCGAAGACGATTAAGGAAACGAAGTCGATGTCCCGCACCCGTTCGATGAAGATACCGAAGGCATCCTTGACCCAGTCCATCTTGTTGGCCGCACTCATGGATCCGCTCTTGTCGATCACGAAAGCCAGGTTCAGAGGGGGGAGCTCTTCGAATTCGAGTTTTCGGCCCTGGATACCGATCTGGACCAGCTCCTCCTGTCCCTGAATGGAGATCTGCCGGTGGCCGGAGTACAGCGTGACACCCAGTTCTTCCGGCGGATCCGGGTAGTTGTAGTCGATGTGGGCTATGTAGGAGTTGATGTGTACTTCGGAGGCGGGAATAATGATCCCCTGTCCCGCCAGGTATTTGCCTCGCCCAGACGAGGAGGCGGCGGCTTCCTGCCCGCCACCGCACCACACCGTCAACGGAGCTAACAGGAATATCATCAGAAAAAAACCGAGCGCCTTGTTCATGGCAGCCCTCCTAAGCATGGAATCGGGGAGAGAAAATCGATGGTGTCCGTACTCCTTGCTTCTACTATAATCCACCCGACCGCTCTGTCAAGAAAAGTTCATCTTTGGTTGAATCCTTAAGCAACGGCGAGCAGGCAGACCGACCGATGTCAGCCTGCCTGCTCTGGTCTCTTGTTATTCCCAATCCAGCCAATCGGCCGTTTTGACCAGCCCCAGGAATTCCTTTCGATACCATTCCGAATGATGGTTAAACTTATGGTTCGGTTCACGCAAGTGAAAGAAGAATTGGGGGCAAACAGCAGGAAATAGACCCTTATTTGAAATTATCCACAAATCATTTGATTTTCTCTCTGAAGAATACTAAACTAAATTTAGTTTAACCATTTGGAGTATTTATAATGATACAGGTAAATACACATGAAGCAAAAACAAAGCTATCTTATCTGTTATCCAAAGTAGAAACAGAACATGAAAAGATACGGATATGCCGAAACGGGAAACCCATCGCTGTCTTGGTTCCGATCGGTGATATCAGCAATCCATTAAAGCAACATTCAAAATTAATGGGTGTAAAATTTCACGAAGATCCGACAGCCCCTCTTGGTGATGATGATTGGCCGGAAGAATTAAAGTAAATGATAGGTATGTACCTACTAG
>CAZBXU010000044.1:0-20963 GCA_964495755.1 uncultured Spirochaetaceae bacterium
TGTCGGGCTTGACCCTGAAGTGGTACCAGGAGCTGCTTCAGGATCCCGGGCTGCTCGCCGCATTCTGGCACACCGTGACGGTCGGACTCTGTGCCGTGGCCATTGCCACGGTTTTCGGTACCGCCGGCGCTTTTTTCGTCACTCGGGTGGAGTTCCCCGGCAAGGGGGTTTTTCGCGCCCTGGTGATGCTCCCCTTCCTGCTGCCCGGTATCATCATGGGCCTGACCCTGCTGATATTTTTCAGAAATCTGAACGTGCGTCTATCGATGTTCACGATCCTGATGGGGCACGTCTCATTCACCACCCCTCTGGTGATGTTTCAGGTGTCCAGCCGGCTGCTGCGCATGGGGCCGACCTACCGCTGGGCCGCCATGGATCTGGGCGCCAATCCGGTCCAGACCTTCTGGCATGTGACCCTGCCCATGATCCGCACCGCGCTGATAGGAGCGGGCCTGTTGGCCTTCACCGTTTCCTTCGATGAAATCGTGATCTCCTATTTCCTTACCGGGACCTGGATGACTCTGCCCGTGTATATCTACGGGATGATGCGTTTCGGGCTGTCTCCAAAAGTGTACGCCATCTCAACCATCATCTTGATCCTCTCTTTAGTTTTGATCACCTTCATGGCCAGGTATACCGGCCGTTCCGCCGAAACCTACAGGGCTAGGAAACCGGACGGGTAGGGTATGAATCGGTACGGATTTGAACCGGATTTCGAGAATCTGAAGACCGTCTTGAAGGGCGGCCGGGGATACCGCGTCCCCAACGCCGAGTTGGTCATCGACAGGGAGATCAAGGAAACCTTTCTCAGGCGATCCGTGAAGTCAATCCCCGAGGAGATCGAGTTCCGCTACCAGGCGGGCTACGATTACATCTGGCTGAGCGTGGGCATGATCGACCCGGCAGGAACCGTTAACAAAGAGTTTATCCCGGACTCCGAGGACAAGCACTTTGCCGGCAAGGACGCCCGGGTCTGGGCGGACGAGCACGGCGGGGTCATCCGGGAGGAGAAGGATCTGTACTCCCTATCCTGGCCCGATCCCGCGACTCTGGATTACTCCCCGTTTACCGAAGCGGCAGCCCATCTGAAGCCGGGGATGAAGGTGATCGCCGTGCTCGGCAAGATCTTCACCGCCGCCTGGGAGCTGCTCGGTTTCGCCCGTTTCTGCGAGCTGGTCTACACCCAGGCCGAGTTCATCGACGCCTTGATTGAGCGTATCGGTACGGTCCAGGTCGAGGTGTTCAAACGGCTCCTCGAGCGCGAGGAGGTCGGCGGCTTCTGGATCCCAGATGACATCGCCTTTCGTTCGGGCACCCTGCTCTCCCCGGATTGGCTGACCGAAAAGATCTTTCCCTATTACCGGCGGATGGCGGAAGCCTGCCGCCGGGCGGACAAACCGATCATCTACCACTCCGACGGCGATCTGAGCACGATGATCGATGCGATCGTAGAGACCGGGTTTCACGCCCTGCACCCCATCGAACCGGAATCGATGGACATCTATGCCCTGCGCAGGAGAGTCGGAAAGCGTATCTGTCTGGTGGGGAACATCTGCGTGAACACCCTTTCGATCGGCAGCCGGGAGGAGATCCGGGAACTGGTGCGGGATCGGATCGAGCGTTTGGGCCACGACGGCGCCTACTGCGTGGGCTCGAGCAACTCGGTGCCCAACTATGTGCCCTTTGAAAACTACCGGGTCATGCTGGAGACCAGCGCCGAGTTCGCCGTCCCGCCGCCCGTTCGAGCTTAGACGGCGAACCAGGGCCGCACTGTGATCCCGTGCAGCTCCCAGCTGTCATTCCCCCCGTAGACCAGCATAGCATGATCGGGGGATTCCCCGGCCAGGCGGCACCACCAGCCCAGAGTATCGAGCATGTTCGGTGAAAAGGTCTGTCCGGACTTGAGTTCGATGGGGTGCAGTTCTGTCCCCTCCTCGACAAGCAAATCTATCTCGTGGCCGCTTTGATCCCTCCAGAAATAGATCGGGGGAGTTTGCCTGCTGTGCAGGTAGGCCTTGGCCACCTCCGCGATAACATAGTTCTCGAACAGAGCGCCTCGCAGCGGGTGCGTTTCGAGCTGATTGACGTCGCGAATACGAAGTAAGTGGCAGACCAACCCTGTGTCATAGAAGTAGAGTTTGGGGTTTTTAATCAAGCGCTTGTTGAAGTTGCGGTGGTGAGGTGTTAGCAACATAATGATGAAACTGGTCTTCAACACGGAGATCCAGCGCCTGGCCGTGTCCACCGCGATTCCGCAGTCGCCGGCCAGGCTGGAGAAGTTCAGCAGCTGCCCGACCCGGCCGGCGGTGATCATCAGGAATCGCTCGAAGGTTTCCAGGTCACCGACGTTTACCAGGGAACGGACATCTCTCTCTATGTAGGTCTGCAGGTAATCAGCGAGCCACACCTCCGGGGGAATGCCCCGATCATGAATGCGCGGATAAAAACCGGTCCGTACGCAGGGCCAGAGATCCAGCTTCGTACTTTGATTGCTGAAGAGTTCCCGGGAGGTTGTGGTTTCCCTCGGACTATTCCCCTCCAGCTCGGCGCGAGAGAAGGGCAGGAGGTGCAAGACACCGCAGCGGCCGGCCAGTGTTTGGGAGAGTTCCTTCATCAGCAGGAAGTTGTGAGACCCTGTCAGGATGAAGCGGCCCGGTGTATCATCCCGATCTATTGCTGTTTGGATATAGGAGAAGATATCCGGTACCCGCTGTACCTCATCGAGTATAACCGGGCGCGGGAATCGATTTAGGAATCCCCGCGGGTCTTCTTTGGCAAACAGCCGAAGCTCGGTTTCCTCCAAATTCACGTAATCGTGCTCTGGAAAAGCTGCTTTGGCCAAGACGGTCTTTCCGGACTGTCGCGGCCCGGTCAGCGTGACCACTGGATAATAGCCGGCATCCCGGCGCAGATAGGGTTCGAGGAATCGTTTGATCATATTGTTAATTTACTATTCAATCGTAAATTTGTCAAGATCGTGATATCCGAGTCCTTTATCCCATGGAACGAACTCTTGCAGGATTCGGGTAAGGCAGCCTATAGTGACGGTGCTGAGAACGGTAGATCATCGCGGCAATTAAAGGAGTTGAGGTTATGGGCGGATATTTATTGGGCTTTGACGTAGGAAGCTCTTCGATAAAGGCGACCCTGCTGTCGATCGAAAGGGGAACCACGATCGCCTCGGCGACCTCCCCCGATCGGGAACTGGAGATCCAGGCTCCCAGGCCCGGCTGGGCCGAGCAGGATCCGGAGGTGTGGTGGAAGCATCTGGAGCAAGCGACTGCACAGATCGTCTCCGCCGGGGTGAGTTTGGCGGAGGTCGAGGCTGTCGGGATTTCCTACCAGATGCACGGCCTGGTCTGTGTGGACCGATCGGGCAAGGTCCTTCGCCCGGCCATTATCTGGTGCGACAGCCGAGCGGTGGAGATCGGCGACAAAGCCTTCGCAGATCTCGGCCCCGAGCGCTGTCTCAAGAATCTGCTGAACTCGCCGGGGAACTTCACCGCCTCCAAGTTAGCCTGGGTCCGAGAAAACGAGCCGGAGATCTTCGAAAAAATCGACAGGATCCTGCTCCCCGGAGACTATATCGCCTATCGATTGACCGGCCGGCTCAATACCACACCCTCCGGGCTCTCCGAGGGGATTCTCTGGAACTTCCCAGAGGGTGGCTTGGCCGTCTTTCTGCTCGAGCACTACGGGATTCCTGAAGAGCTGATCGCGCCGGTGGTAGCCAACTTCGCAGCCCAGGGGCAGGTGAGCGCGGAGGCCGCCGGCAAACTGGGACTGAAGCAGGGCACCCAGGTTGCTTACCGCGGGGGAGATCAGCCCAACAACGCCCTGTCCCTCAATGTTCTCAACCCCGGTGAGGTCGCGGCCACGGCGGGGACCTCCGGTGTGGTGTACGGAGTAGGAGCGGATACAGTTTACGATTACGCCTCCCGGGTGAATACATTCGTCCATATCAACCATTCAGAGGATGTGCCCCGCTACGGCACTCTTCTCTGCGTCAATGGCACGGGGATTCTCAACAGCTGGCTTAAACACAATCTGATGACCCTGCAGGGGACCGGCGCTTCCTACGATCAGATGAATGATCTGGCCTCTTCAGCGCCGGTCGGATCGGACGGCCTGGTGGTTCTGCCCTACGGCAACGGGGCGGAGCGGACCCTGGAAAACAGGAATATCGGCGCTTCGATCCAGGGTCTCGATTTGAACAGGCACGGCCGGGCCCATCTGCTGCGGGCCGCTCAGGAGGGGATCGTCTTCGCCCTGCGCTACGGGTTGGAGATCATGGAGGGTATGGGTTTGAGCATCGACAGGGTGCGGGCCGGGGCTGCCAACATGTTTCTCAGTCCTCTGTTCGCCGAGGCTTTTGCCACGATTTCCGGCGCCGCTGTGGAGCTGTACAACACCGACGGATCCCAGGGGGCGGCCCGGGGAGCCGGGATCGGAGCGGGCATCTACAGTCTAGAGAGTGCCTTTGAGGGGCTGGATACCGTCAGTGTCATCGAGCCGAATTCGGATCTTGAGGGTCCGTACCGGGATGCCTACCAGCGCTGGCTGGGGGAGCTTCAGCGCGCTCTCGGCGCTTGAGAGCTATCCAAAAAGACTTAGTCGGCCGAAGCGGCCGGAGCCGGCCACAGGGTCCGCCCGCATGAGTAAAATCGGCACCATCCTACTTTACTCATGAGTAATGTCCGGTTATACTGATATTAGTCATGAAAACGATTCCCCGTTATCTGTTCGAATCAGTGAAAGACGATCTCCGTGAGAAGATGGTGTTCGTAGGCGGAGCCCGTCAGGTTGGCAAAACGACCTTCGCCCTGAGCTACCTGCAGCCCCCCGTTCCTGAGAACCGCGCCTATCTGAACTGGGACAACACTTCAGCTCACCGTTCCTTGATCCGGGGGGAACTCCCTGCAAAGCAGAAGCTCATTGTGCTCGACGAGATCCACAAGTACGCCAGGTGGCGCAACCTGGTCAAAGGATTCTACGATACCTACAGGGGTGGGACTGCCTTCCTGATCACCGGTTCCGCCCGGCTGGATTTCTATCGCAGAGGAGGAGACTCCCTCCAAGGTCGCTACCACTACTACCACCTGCATCCCTTCTCGCCTCGTGAAATCAGCAAAGAACCCGACCGCAGTGATGTGGAGCAGCTGCTGAAGTTCGGAGGATTTCCCGAACCCCTTCTCAGAGCGGAAGAACGAGCCTGGCGACGGTGGCAGCGTGAGCGGATGACCCGGGTGATCTACGATGATATCCGAGATCTCGAAAATGTCAGGGAGATCAGCTTAATTGAACTGCTCGTGGAAGAGTTGCCCAACCGGGTCGGATCTCCGCTGTCTGTAAGAAATTTGCGGGATACGCTTCAGGTGGCCCACGATACGGTGGAGAGATGGCTTGCGATTCTTGAACGGGTATATCTTTGTTTCCGCATACCGCCGTTCGGCGCGCCGCGGATTCGAGCCGTAAAGAAAGAGCAGAAGCTCTACCTTACCGACTGGTCCCGGGTTTCCTCACCCGGGGAGCGTTTTGAGAACTTCGTCGCCTGCCAGCTTCTGAAGTACTGTCATTTCACAGAGAACAGCGAAGGATTCCGCATGGAGCTGCGTTTCCTGCGAGATACGGACAAGCGGGAGATCGATTTTGTGGTACTGAAAGACAGGAAGCCTCTATTCGCAGTGGAATGCAAGACCGGGGAACGGGGGGTCAATCCTGCGATTCCCTATTTTCGCCAACGGGCCGGGATTTCCCGTTTCTATCAGGTTCATCTGGGGACAAAAGATTGGGGCGATGCCGAGAGGAATGTCCGGGTGCTGCCCTACCATGTCTTCTGCAACGAGCTCACCCTGCCGTAGATCATTATCCCGGAAAAAAAAGGGCTGTCCGGTACGGGGACAGCCCTCAGATTCGCTATGCAATAACGGATCGCAGCCTCAGTTGGTATACTTGCGGGATCGTCGAGCCATGACAAGGATCATCACAACCAGGGGAACCACCGCGAGAATCAGGGAGATGAATCCAACTCGGGAGGGAGTGATAATCCGAATCTGCCGCTCGCTGGAGGATAGATACTCGCCGTCTTTATCCTGGACGCGGACACGAACCACCCGCTGGTCCTTTGCTATAGGAATGTGAAAGGCCTGCAGCGAAGGTTCCCGGTCCTTGTGTTTGCCCTCCGGATCGAAAGGTACGATCTGGTAGCCAAGAGCCGCGCCTTTCACCTGTTCAACGTAAAAAGGTTCCTCGAGCACCATCCGCGCTTCCGATGAGGGTCTGCTAACTTCGACCCTTGCCTTGGGCACCTGCTGGATCCTCACCCACTTCATCAGTGCCGGGTTGCCCTTGGCATCGTTTTTCCTCATCTTCTCGTAGAAGAGGTCGTTGTACTCCTGCTGAAAGAAAGGTCTGAGGTAGAGGTCCGTGGAGCCGTCTATGTACAGCACAGATGCGGGAGTCTTGGATTCGACCGGCCGGGTCCACTTATCTCCTGGAATGACCTCCAGCCCGATCGCTTCGGCTCTCCGTTTTTCGAAGGCCACGATTCGACGCTCCGATCCTTCCATCACCAGTCCGTCTTCCGTATAAAAGCGGATGTTGTACTCTCCCACCGGCAGATTGAGGATAAAGGCCTTCTGCACCGCCATCGGAGGTACGATGTATTCGGTCGGGTACTGGGGCTCCGGAGGGGTTTTCAACTTTTTCAGGTTATCGATCAGTTGGGTCACGTCCTGCCCCTGGTCGCGCATCTTGGTGATCCTGGTTGTCAGTTCGTTGAGCAACGCCTCGTAGAGAGCCCTCGTCTCGTAATATTTAGAGACCGACTGCCAGTAGGCGTCCATCAGGTCCTGATAATGCTGCCAGGCCTGATCCGCCTCCGCCTCCTTGGCGACCTTCCAATTCAGCTCGTACTCGCCCCGGATGTTGTAGTAGGTGTAGGGAGTCATGCCGATTGTTTCCGGCTCCGCCTGCCTGCCGCTCAGCTCAAGGGTACCCTCGAAGGGAATATTCAGAGCCGAGGTATCGGTCTTCCAGTCCTCGGTAATCGGCCAGAAATAGACGAACACCTTGCGTACCGTGATGAAATTGTCGACGTCCGCCACCAGGTAGATCGTGTCCGCATCTTTGCGGGCAAAGGTACCGGCGTAATCCTTGCCGTTGAAGGCCAGAATCGAATAGATGAACTGTTCCTCCCGCACCGGAACGTCTGCAAAGAGAAGGCCGGCGCAGAGCAGGAGGAACAGGGGGATAGCAATTCGTAGAGCTTTCATGATCGTACACCCCTCGCTTTCATGGTCAGATGACTGATAAGAAGAACCGCCGTGGAGAGAACGAGCAGAAGGAGAATACCGATGAAGTACATTCCCCAGTTGCCCACCTCTACAAAGCGCAGAGCCAGGTCCCAGTAGAACAGCGGGGAAATCCATTTGATGATCCAGGCGAAGACGCTGGCCAGGTTTCGCACGTACCCGCTGACAATCGTAAAGGACCCCATCATGATGATGATGAAGAACAGGATCAAACCGAGAAACACGGCGATCGCCGAGGCGGAGTTGTCCGTCAAGGATGAGGCGAAGATCCCGTAGGCGTATATCGCGATTGACAGAAAGAACAGGATGATCAGGCTGTAGTAGAAGGACGGTCCCAGGATCAGGTTGTTCAGTATCCCTGCAACGAACAGGAATACGAGCAGAACCACCAGATAGATAGCGGTCATGAGGATATCTTTGATCAGCGCCGCCAGGAAGTAGGAGGTGCTGTCCGCCGGACCGTAGGTCAGGAGCTCCAGGGCGCCCACCTTCTTTTCCAGGCCGAATCGGAACACCGAGCTAACCGCCAGATACAGAAGAACGGGCAGAAAGGCGATGTACAGGGTGAACAGAAACGGTCCTTCGGAGAACAGCTTTTCCACGAAAGTTGCCCCGAAGGCACCCACCAGGCTTCTGCCGATCAACTCGTAGGCCGGGTAAAGCTGGTAGTCGAAACCGCTTGAGTCTATAGCCCGGATGAAGCCGGCCACAAGAAAATACGCCAGAACCAGGCCGATCGTCTGGGCCACGTAGAATCCCGGACTGATCAGGGTCTCGAAAATACGCCGTCTGGCGAGAACGGATGTTGCATGGGCTCTCTGATTCATTTCTCGCCTCCTATGCCTGCGAACATGTTTATGTTTTCCGTGGTAATCGTGACAAAGGCCTCTTCGAGGCTGAGGCTCTTCTCCTGGATGCTTAAGGGTACCAGATTCTGATCGATCAGGTATTGGCTCAGGGCTTTGCGGTAGTCTCCGGTCTTGGGAACCTTGATGACCAGGGTTTTTTCCTCTCCCGTAGCGTCCTGCACAAAGTCGAGGGACTTGACCTTCCCGGGAAGATCGGCGGGAAGCTCTTCCAGGTCCACGTGGATCTCCCGGTCCTTGGCCAGGGTGGTCAGCATGCTCTTCATCTGGTCCTCGGCCATGAGCTTTCCACCGAAGATGATCGCCACCCGGTGGCACATCTTCTCCATCTCCGAGAGGACATGGGAAGAGATGAAGATCGTCCGACCCTCCCGGTTCTCTTCGAGAATCAGATCCCGGATCTGTTTGACCCCAAAGGGATCCAACCCGGAGATCGGTTCATCCAGAAACAGGATGTCCGGATCGTGGAGCAGAGCCCTGACGATGGACAGTTTCTGCAGCATGCCCCGGGAAAACTCGGCGAACTTTTTATTTTTCACCTCCGCCAGTCCGACCCGTTCCAGCAGGTGATCGATGCGCTTACCTGAATCTTCCAGGCCGAACAGATCGGCGAACATCTGCAGATACTCCCCGGCGGTCATCCAGGTCCACATCCCCGTCGGATGCTTCTCCGGTACCATGCCGATGCGGCGCCGCAGGTCGAGCCTCTTCGAACTGTAAGTCTCGTCGAACAGCCGGATTTCCCCGGCTGTGGGTTTAACGATGCCCAAGAGCATCATGATCGTAGAGGTCTTTCCGGCTCCATTCGGACCCAAAAAGCCGTAGATCTCCCCGGCGGGGATATTCAGATTCACTCCGTCCACGGCTGTAAACTTTCCGTACCGCTTGGTCAGGTTCTTGGTTTGAATCATGAGCTTTCTCCTTCCACATTCCAGGATGTGAAGACGTACGGAGTAAACTTCCCTTCTTTCTCGTAGGGCTCGAGGTAGGCTTCTACCGCATCCGGTGGCAGATCCCAGGCCTTTTTCATGATCTCCTCTATTTCCTCCCGGCTTATCTTTCCGGGATCCGGTACGATGATCAGGTAGTCGATCACCCAGTAGGGATCGGAGGCGGCCTTGATCTGGGAACCCGGGATGAAGGAGCTGTAGCGGAAGGTGGTTTCCGGAAGAGCGTCCCATTCCCACTCCAGCACACCTTTGTAGAGCTCCTCCCCACGTTCCGATCCCTCTTCGGTCTCCTCCTGGGCGGGCAGGCCGTCGTAGATCTGAACCGAAATCCGGGCGCCGATCCACAGGTCGAGGCAGGGGTGATTGAGCACCGCCGGGCCCTCCGAGCTGACCGGGCGGATTTCCTGAACAACGTCGTTGCCGACGCGATCCTCGAAGATGATCCACTTGGTCAGGTCGGGAATCTCATGGCCAACCAGATCGACCGGTTCCGGAAGGCGATTTTCCCCGCGCTTCAACGATACGGATATCGTCTGTGATACATAGGAAGGGGCGCTGATCTCCAGTTCCCCCTCTCCCGGTTCGAGGTGGGTAAATTTGTAGGTTACCGGACCCCGGTCGGACTGAAAGTAGGCGCGGATCACCCTGTCCTTGAGGCGAAAGGTGGCATCCCAGACCCAATCCTTGCTCACCGCGTCGCGCACCTGGAACTCGTAGGTGGTATCCACAGGATTCATGGTCAGGTAGACAACCACGGCCACTGCGACGATGATGACTACGACCAGGACAGGAATCAGTATTCTTCTCGTCTTCATGTAGTATCCCTCGTTTGGTAGTTAGAAAAGGTATCCCAAATGATATGACTATTGCAGCCTGGCAGCCGCAACCGATATCAATTTTGTTCCTTCTAATTTGTTCCTTCTAAAAAACGTACACCAGCAGCCTATTGTACTGAGAAATCTAAGAAGATCAAGGGGGGGCAACCATGAATACGAAGTTGCGCAAGGTTCTCGGGTTCTGGCCGGTATTCGGAGCCTGCTTCGGCATTGCCATCAGCGGGAGCACCATCATGCTGCTCGGCAATATCTTCGGGATGACGGGGATGCCGATCATCTTTTCACAGCTGATCGCGCTGGGAGTGATGATCCTGGTGGTGCTGGCTTTCTCCGAGTTGAGCACGATGATGCCCGTAGCCGGGGGCATAGAGGCTTATACCAAAGAGGCTCTGGCGCTGGGGCCCGCCGCCACGGTAACCCTGCTCTACTTCATTGCGACCTTTTCCCTCGCCGTCAATGCCATGGTAGATGGGGAGATGCTGAGTATGCTGGTGCCGGCGGTACCCCCGCTGCTTTGGGCGGTCATTCTCGTGACCGTGTACCTGATCTTCAACCTCCTGGGGGCCAAGGTGATCGGCTTCGGCCAGGGCTTCTTCACGATTCTGGTGATTATCTCTTACGTATTGATGGGTATCCTTGCCTTTGCCGGAGCTGGAAAAGCGCAGGTAGACTATGCCAAGCTGGCTCAACTGTCGGGGATGAAATTCGGCAGTCTCATCAGCCTGTCCATGGTAGCGATTTGGTTCTTTGTCGGCATCGAGATGGCCACTCCGCTGGCCGAGGAGGTGAAGAAACCGGAGAAGACCCTGCCTCGGGCCATGATTGCAGGTTTGGTCGTGATCTTTTTGATTCAGCTTCTTCTCGGTCCGGCGATGTATGGCGTACTGGGGGAAGAAGACCTGATGAGTTATACGCCTCATATCGCCTTTGCCACCAAGCTGTTCGGTCAGGCCGGCTTCTACTGGATCCTGATCCTGCAGCTGGCCCTGGAGTTCACGACCATCGGAGGGGTCATGTTCGGGATCTCCCGTCTCATCTTCGGACTGGCCCGGGACAGGATGCTTCCCAAACCCTTCGCCTGGCTGCATCCCCGTTTTCAGACGCCCTGGGTGGCTCTGTTTACGATTTATGTTGCAGTGTTGATCGCCATGTTCGTCGGGGCGCCCTTCGTGCTGATCAGCATCGCCTCTCTGGTCTTCTTCCTGATCTACCTGATTGTATTCATCGATCTCTGGATTCTGCGGATAAAGAAGCCCGACCAGGCTCGGCCCTTCTACGCAGGGGGAGCCAAGAAGACTCCGGTGCTCTCCATCATCGGTTTTGTGCTGATTCTGGCGATCCTGATCGGCAATGCCATGGACGATCCGAAGATCGTGTCGATCGGGTTGCCCGTAGCCGCCGCCTGTCTGGTCTTCTCGTTGGTCTGGGCGGCGCTGCTGAGGAAAAGGCTTTCGAGCAGCAAAGATCGCTGAGGCCCGAACGGCCGCCGACAGTCAAAATAGCCCTGCTCCCTACATCATGATGGGAGTAGGGCCAGTTTATTAGTCAACAGCCCGACCCGCTCGCGGGCTACTCCTGATTTTTTTTGCTCCTGATTTCTGGAGCCCAGCTGAAGGATCGGATCAGGATGAAGACACAGAGCACTGTGACTCCCAGTGCGGCGGCCAGGAAGTATCCGTGGGTCAACCAGGTATAGGCGCTGGATAAGGGCGGAAATGCGGTGAAGGTTCGCCGGCAAGCTTTCACACCAGCAGGACGATCAGCACGACTGCAACAGAGCAGCCCACGACGATCGGATCCGCGTTTCCGACTCTGTGTTCCTTCTCTCCGTCGGCGAGGAGCGCTCTAAACCGGGGCTAAAGGGTATAAATCCGGTTTTGGATTTCTGAATTCCTGATATGGTAAAATGGGGTTGATTGGCGGCAGCCACCACCACCGCCGCCGTTCGCTTCCCGGGCCTGTGCCCTTCTTGCCTATCGACGATAAATTAGCTACAGAGGATGTTCTCGTTTTCGTGCCGTGTGGAGCCCCGGGGGGGTAAACACAGTGGGCTGGTCTGCATAGTATTAGGTTGGGTTTCTGTTGAAACGCACGCTATGGGAGGGATAGAGAGATGAGGGAGAGCGGAAGGCAAGGGGTGATGCAGTGCGGGCGAAAGATCCCGACAGAAGAGGTTGAGCAGATTCGGCAGACGGTGGAGCTATTGCCCGGGCTGGCGGTGAACGAGCTGGCGGCAACGATCTGTGAGCATCTTGAGTGGTATACAGCCGGAGGCGGGCTGAAGGTGGATGCGTGTCTGCGCTGCTGAACAAGCTGAAGGCCGAAGGGGTGCTCGAGCTAATAGACCGACAGACGACGCTGCGGCGCAAGAGCTACACCTGTAACGAGGAGATAGCCATTACCGGCAGGACGGATCCGGGATTCAGGGTAGAGGGGACGGTAAAGAATCTGGAAGAGAAGAAGCTGTGGAACGAGTATATGCAGCGCTACCACCCGCTGGGCTACAAGAACCCGTTTGGCTATCGGCTGCGGTACTTCATCATTTGCCGAGAGGGCAGACTGGGGTGCCTGTTATTCAGCGGAGCGGCGAAGGCGCTGGGAGCCCGAGACCACTGGATAGGGTGGAATGAACAGCAGAGGCTGAGGAACCTGGCGTGGGTGATCAACCTCTACCGCCATCTGATATTTCCGTGGGTTGAGGTGAAGAACTTGTCCAGTTACGTCTTAGGAAAGGTGGCGAGAGAGATAGCGGAGCAGTGGCAGAAACGCGGGGGGTATCGACCGATCTTAATGGAGACTTTTGTTGACCCGATGTATTGCGAAGGAAGCTCCTACAAGGCAGCGGGGTGGGAACACGTTGGGATGACCACGGGCAAAGGGCTGGTTCGTGAAGGTGAGAACTATCACAACCTTTGACGCTCACACGAGTCCGAAGAAAATTTTCATAAAGCCGCTGGTGGAGGAGTTTCGGAGACTGCTGTGCTCTGCGCCGTTGATGATGAGAGATTAACCGGGTTTCGATTCTATATAATCTCCTATGCTAACCACCGCCCCACCCGCACGATCTCTGTCGACCATGCTCCGCTCCTGCGGACCCCCGCCAGAGCCCCGTCGGACCATATATGCGCCATCACTGTCTATCAATTCCAGCTATTGACAGATAAATTAAAATATTGTAGCTTTCAGGTGGTCAGGCCGGCAGCCCAGCAGGCAGTTAAAACCGTCGAGAAGGAGGGTATCGATGTGATAAGAGATACGACCTAAAAGAGAAGCGAGTGCTCAGTGGAACATAATATAGAAAAGGAGAATACAATGAAAGTCAAAAAATTAGTCGTATGTATGGTTAGTGTTTGTCTGCTTTTGGCAGTATCAGTACCACTTGTCATTGCGAGTGGTCAGGAAGACGCTGCAACTTCAACAACAGAACCGATAGTGCTTAAAGCGGTTTCCTTCGGACCCTTGACTCATAATAATGCCGCACCTCTTAAGAAATTTATGGAGAGGGCTAGTACAAAATCCGAGGGTGCGCTTAGAATCGATTATATGGGTGCATCCGAGGTCACTCCTTTATATGACCAGCCTGAAGCGTTGAGGACCGGTGTTTTCGACCTTTTGATCATCTTTCCCGCCGCCTATGTCGGGATCCTGCCGATAGTAGGAGGCATGAATCTCGGCGATCTCAATCCCCCGGAGTGGCATGAGAGCGGTGCGCATGACTTCTTGGTCGAGACCCACAAAGCCGCTAATATGATGTATCTGGGGAGCTTTGCCGCATATGAAGATGGGAGCTATCTGTTTTTAAAGGAAAAGATTGAGAAACCCGAGGATCTGGCGGGGATGAAATTTGCTTCCGGACCGACCAACCTGCTCTCCATCGCGGCATGGGGCGGAAGCGGCGTTCGTGTACCAATGGCTGAGAAATACAGCGCGCTGGAGCGGGGGGTAGTTGATGGTGTGGCAGGGGTACTGGCCAGTCATTATAAGGATAGTCTCTTTGAGGTGACCAAGTATTGGGTTCCCTACTCGCTGGGCTCGGCCATGACATCGATGTTAATGAACCTGGATAGCTGGAACACGCTTCCCGAGCATCTGCAGGATTTAATTGCTGACATCATGATTGAGCTGGAGGAAGAGACGGTGGATGTCCTGAAGGTGGGTGCGGAAGAGACGGGGCGGTTGCTGTTGGATGAGGGAATGGAAATTATCGAATTCTCGCAGGCTGATGCCAGGAGGTTTCTAGATGTTTCGCTCGGGGCGCAATGGGCCGCTATTGAGAAGGACGTGGACCCGGCAGTTGTCAGCAAGTTAAAGAAAATGCTGAACAAATAAACGAGTTTGGGTATCGTAGTATAAGCGAACTCAATAAAGATGACGCGTTCTCTAAATTGCGTAGGGTAGTGGTGCGCTGTTTTTCGGTGCGGGGGCAGGCATGAAGCGGAAACTAGGGAGAAGATCTTTTTTTGACGCTATACTGAATCTTGGTGGTGTTCTGACAGCCCTTATCATTATCTTTATTATGATAGCCGTGGTCTATGAAGTGGTGATGAGGTATTTCCTGGACCGTCCGACGCTGTGGGTGTTGGAAGTCGTCGAATGGTGCCTGGTGTGGATGACCTTTCTCTGTGCTGCGTGGGTGCTGAAGGAAGAGGGACATGTCAAGATGGATATTTTTGTAACCAGGCTGAACCCAAGGGCCCAGGCTCTTCTCGGTGTCATTACTTCCATTATCAGTGCACTCGTGTGCTTGACGTTCGTGTGGTACGGCACACAGGTCGTCGGGGACCATTTCGCAAGGGGTGTCGTTGAGGCCAAGATGCTCAGAGCGCCGAAGGCACCGCTCATAGTCATTATTCCTGCCGGGTTTTTCCTGCTCTTCATACAGTTTTTGAGAAGGAGCCATGGCTTTCTGGTAAAGTGGAGAGCATCACAGGTAAAGAATAGAGACCTATAAATAAACTGATAATTTGTAGCCTCGAGGTGAACATCATTGGAATGGTATGTGGTCCTTTTGCTGATTGTAGGCAGTTTTGTGGTCATTATTATGTCAGGGCTGCATATTGCGTTCAGTTTTTTCTTTATTTCTCTGATAGGTGCGGTTTTTTTCTTTGGAGGCGAACCAGGCCTAAGGCAACTCACGCTCAACATCTACAGCAGCCTCTCCACTTTTATCATGATGCCGTTGCCCCTGTTTATTCTCATGGGCGAGGTGATGTTCCAATCAGGGGTGGCCCAGAAAATGATAGACACCCTTGATAGGTGGATGGGGCGTCTGCCCGGCAGGTTGGGTCTGCTCGCCGTGGGAGGAGGGGTCCTGTTTTCCATGCTGACAGGTGCCACCATGGGTAGTGTCGCTATGCTTGGGTCTACTCTGGTACCTGAAATGGAGAAACGGGGATATGAAAAGCCGATGAGTCTGGGGCCCATATTGGGCAGTGGCGGCCTGGCTATAATGATTCCCCCCAGTGCTATGGCCGTCTTTATTGGTGCCGTATCCGAAGCATCCATAGGAAAGTTGTTGATTGCTATCATCATCCCCGGTTTGTTGATGGCTTTTCTTTACGCCTTTTACATTATCGCAAGATGCAAGTTCCAACCAAGCATCGCACCCTCCTATGAAGTGCCCTCCACCCCTATATCGGAGAAGCTGGCGGATACTGCACGGTATATCCTGCCGATCGGGGTGATCGTCTTTTTGGTGGTAGGGGTCATTCTGTTGGGTATTGCCACCCCCAGCGAGGCGGCGGCCACGGGTACCCTTGGAATGTTCCTGTTGGCTGCAGCCTACAAGAGGCTTAGCTGGCAGACAGTGAAAAAGGCTATAACGGAGACGGTCAAGATTACCGGCATGATGTTTTTGATTATCGCATCAGCGTTAACATATAGCCAAATCCTCGCCGCCAGTGGTGCGACCAGGGGCCTGATTGAATTTGTCATTGCGCTTCCGCTAGAACCCATTTTCATAGTCATCGGCATGGTTGTAGTTCTCTTGTTTTTTGGCATGTTTATGTCTCCCGCTGCGACGGTGCTTATCACCATACCCCTCTTCTTGCCGATTATTAACCTATTGGGTTTCGATAAGGTGTGGTTCGCGGTACTCGTCCTGCTCTCCACGGAGATAGCGACAACCTCCCCGCCCTTTGGCTCCAGCCTTTTTATTATGAAAGGTGTAGCTCCGCCTGATACAACCATGGGGGACATCATCAAGGCCGCTTTGCCATTCATCTACTGCGATTTAGTAGCCACTGCATTGATTATCGCCTTTCCCATGATAGCCCTCTGGTTGCCGGGTATGATGGCAAAATAGAATAATCTTTTACTTAAGTTCAAATAATTACGCTGGGGGCGTACAGGAGGGAAAAATGAATTGTGTAAATCTAGATCGTAAAGATGATATTGAAATAAAAGTATTTACCAGCCTAGCCAAACACAGACTTCTGGAAAACGAGCATACTCCCGGTCAACGTTTAAATGCTCTGCTAGCTGAAAAGGAACTCGACCGAATACCTTTTCAACTTTTCGGCTATTCATCGAAGCTGATTAATAGAACCCTTTATGACTTTTTTTTCGATCCCATTGTTCGCTTCAAAACAACCTGCGCCCAGATAATAAGGTGGGGCGCTGTGGAATTGCAGAATGTTACACGTATCAACAGTTATAAAGTAGGGGAAGCTTTAGGGGCAAAACTAAAATATGGTGAAGATGCAGCACCATCCACAGTCGATTATGTTTTAAAAAGCGAGAATGATTTTGCTGAACTATCTGTCCCCGATTTGTCAGCCTACCTAGTGAAAGATATCTGGTCGATTAAAAATATAGTAAATAGATTCGATGATATGATCGGGCCTCCAACGACTTTCCTCTATCCTCCCTTTTCCTGGGTAGCCACGTATCTACTGAATGTCAATCAGTTATTGATCTATCTATACGACAATCCATCTTTTGTTCACAAACTCTGTGAGTTTGCCACTGAATTAGAAATAATGGTCAGTAACCGTTTGACAGAAGAGGTTGACTGTGCGTTTTTCATGCCGGATGGGTTCTGTGAACTCCTATCTCCAGATCAATATCAGGAGTTTGCCATACCATATATGGCAAAGCTAATCAATGCAAACAAGAATAGTCTGTTCTACATAACAGTGCCCAAGCCAGACTATCGCCTAGTTACCGATCTCTACCAAGCTGTAAGAAATCACAAGAAATTGATTTGTATGGGTTCATCGATCAATCCAGCCAATCCTTTGCAGAATATAAATGATCTTCATCAATTTTGTACTATTCTTAACACTCTTAAACGACCGTTCCAAATAGCTATAAATCAAAATGTAGTTAAACATGCCTCGGAACAAGAGATCGAGACACATATAAAGGAAATGATCGATATAGCTAGAGGTAGCAATTTCATGATAAGAACTGATGTTATCGATCCTGAAACACCACCGCGAAAGATTGATACTCTAATCGGACTGGTAAATAAATACGGGAAGGTATAAGATTTTTAAAGCCCAGGGATGTAGCATAATGCCTAAATTCTTAAAGAATGATATAGGTTTTTATCTGAATGCCAAAAGAAAAAAATTAACCCGAAGTCTAGAAGACTATTTAGAGGCCATATTACTTAGAGAGGCCATTAGTCCTCCTGATTCCAATTGAAGGATATGTAACCATGTTCGAACAGGTACAATCACAAAAATACTATATGCAGATCGTCAGCCAGATTCGCAAACACATTATGCAGGGCAAGCTCAAGGCGGGAGACAAACTGCCCCCGGAGCGGAATCTGGCACAGGAGTTCGGGACGAGCAGGGCCAGCATACGCGAGGCTCTCAGTGCACTGGAGATGCTCGGGCTGGTCGAGAGCAAGAGCGGACATGGTAACTTTATCCGAGCTGACGGGGCGGAGGCCTCGATCGATGGCGAGCTTCTCAAGGAGCTGTTAAAGGCTCACCGACCGTACGAGATCTTCGAGTCCCGTCTGGAAATCGAGCCGAACCTGGCCGCGCTGGCCGCGCAGAGATCTACAGCACAAGAGAAGAAGAAGCTGTCCAAACAGGTGGAGCGGCTCAATGCTTTGGGAAAGGAACTGCAGACGGACCCGGAAAAGTTGGAAGAGTACATGGAGGAAGACCGGAGATTCCATCTGATGATCGGACGTTGTGCCCATAATAATGTTCTGTTCATGGTATTCTCGGGGGTCAACCTCATGATGAAAGAAGCTCACTGGAAGACCCTCAAGGCAAAGGCCGTGGGCATAGAAGGCAATCTACAGCGATACGGCAAAGAGCACAGGGCAATCTTCGCTGCGATACGGGACGGAAAACCGGAGATGGCACGGAACAAGATGCATCAGCACATCCAAGATCTGAAAAACGATTTATTTGACGAGTAGCGACCTATTCGCTTCAGGCCAGCGGAACACCCAAGACGATCAACTCTTCTTTCAGCTTGTCGTACAAGGCCTGGTGCTCGGCGGTGGGCCGCAGGGTCTGTAGGTCGTAGAGTTCCTCGAAGACCTGGCCCTTGGGAGCCTACTCCAAATCGATCTTGTCCTTGTACTTCTCGTAGAGTTTGGCAACGATTTCCGCTGCGCTTTCTCTCTTGGTGCCGACGGCGGCGTGGGAGACCTCGGCGAACAGACGTGCCATCAGGGGGCTGACGTTGTTGAAGCCCAGAGGCTCCGCCGACGAATAGGCCTGGTCTGAAACTTTTCATTACCTTGGCCATGTGTTGTGACACCGCGTCTTGTTTCCCGGCAAAACCCTCTCTCAGTGTGTTGAAGGCCTTTTCACGCTCTTTGCTGTTCGCCTGTGTCCAGATTGAGAGTCCTTTCCACTGCCCTCACCCATTGAAAATGATGCAAGAATGTCCGGAGCTGAAGCGCCTGTATGATCTTAAGGTTAAGTTCCAGGAGATATTCGATCATACCCGAAAGGCTGAAAGAGCCGATGCGAAACTGAAGGTATGGGAAAAGAAGGTGGCGGAACTGGGAAGCCGGCACATGGATAAATTTCTGAAAACGTTCAACAATTGGCGGGAATGGATGCTGAACTATTTTGTATCGAAGAAAGTCACCAACGCATTTGTAGAAGGGATGAACAACAAGATCAAGTTGATAAAGCGTGTAGGATATGGCTGCGGAAACAAGGCTAATTTCAGGCGGAAGGTTCTCGTTGAATGTGGCTACAATAATCTTCGCAAGTCCAAGAAACTCGCTTTTCTAAGGTAATTCCTAAAAGATTCCCAAAGAGCCGTAAAATATATTACGCCTTAGCTTCATGGTAAATCGAATCAATTCTCCAGCGGAAGGCCGAGACTTTTCAATTTTGTTTTCGCCTCTTCATAAGTCCGCCAATGTTCATCTGCCGGCTCGAGTGTGTTCAGATTATAGAGATCGTTAAACGGCTTGCCTCTCGGAGCCGTTTCCAGATCAAGATGGTCCTTGTATTCATCGTAGATTTTCTTTACGATTTCATTTGCCGATTTCCTGTCGAACCGGGTCGCCGCCCGTCCCACCTCCGCGAACAGACGGCACATGAGTGGACTGTTTTGATTATTCCCCTGCGGGTTCGCGGCCCGCGGAGCGCATATGTTGGAACCGCTGACTACCGAAGCGACTGCGAGCGCTGAAAATTCTAGTGCATGCTGGACAGAACCAGGATGCGCGGAGGTTGCATGCGTGTTGCTGGTGATCAGCTTCGTGTTGCGGGCGACAGCTTGGTGAACGACACCGGACAGCCAGATTGATTGCTGATTCGTTTCCTGTCGGTATTTTATGTGCTGTGGGCCGATATTCGGCAGATGGGCGCCCAGGAGTGAGTAGGCGATATAGGAGGCGACAGCCACCACTGCGGTCCCTTCGGGGCCGCCGCCGTACCCTCCTATGAGGGGAGCCCCTGCAATAAAGATGGGACATCCGAGCGCCGTGTAATATGCTATGCGGCTCATGGAGATGTCGTCAACTTGAAGTTCCGATATCACGGTCATTGCCCTCGGGTCCGACTTGCGCAGGCCCCATTCCTCGCTGGAACAGGCAATCTCGTTCTTGTCCATCACCGCGTGACCGAGTATCGCCATGTCCGGTCTGCCGGCCCGCATGGCCGCCTCCCGCGAGTAACGGCCGTATAGGATTGCTGCTCTCACCGACAGACCTGAGCCGGGACGTATTAATACACCATCGAGTTCCCTGAGGTAACCCGGGAGAAAAAGGATATCAACAAGTGGTTCACGGGCGTATGCTTCGTTGAACTTGACAAAAGTGGTTTCATCCGTATCGCAATTAAAAGGGCCGCCAAAGATCGTCGGGTACGCGGGGTCCTCCACCGTACGGTGTCTTACCGTCCTGGTATCATTGCCGCTGCCGACGACGACATGGCCTGGAAGAGAGGATAGGTGTGTTTCAATCTCTTTTTCTGAGAACCTGATGACACGGTGGCTTGACCTGCAGAAAATGCCTGTTACCGAAAGAAGTCGTTTCCCTGCCGCAAACAAGCGGTCGACCATCTCATCATCCGTGTTCACCATATTTGAAGGATCAAACCTGATGTCGAACTCCTTTACGAGTTTTCCTGTTTCCGTTGCAAGGATCTTTAGCAGAAAGTCTTTACCTTCCGTCAGTGGGCCGGTTTCCGAACGTTTCAGCACTTCAGTGAAATCCATTAATTCACCTCACATTTCCTCGTCGTCGATGCGGTGTTCTTGCTTCGGGTCGGATGAAGAAACAATAACGGCACCTGCCAATTTGGTAATATAGGGGGACATTCGCTCTATCCGTCTAAGGGGACGCCCATACCGATCAGTTCTTCCTTCAATTTTTCGTACAGGGCCTGGTGCTCTGACGTGGGCCGCAGGGTCTGCAGGTCGTAGAGCTCCTCGAAGGCCTGGCCTTTGGGAGCCTGCTCCAGATCGATTTTGTCCTTGTACTTCTCGTAAAGTTTGGCAACGATTTCCGCTGCGTTTTCCCTCTTCATGCCGGCGGCGGCGTGAGAGACCTCGGCGAACAGA
>CAZBXU010000045.1:0-20737 GCA_964495755.1 uncultured Spirochaetaceae bacterium
CCGCCATCAAGTCACGAGTAAATAATGTGCATGATCATTTTGGGCTGCCTGTGATGAAGCATGCCTGTGGAAACAACCATGAGCTCATCGATATGTTTGTCGAAGCCGGTTATGATGCCTACCAATCTATCCAGCATACCGCATATATGGATCTAGCTCAGATCAAGGCAGAATATGGCGCCCATTTTGTACCCTGGGGAGGAGTTTCGGTTGAGTTGCTCGTCTCGGGTACACGCGAGGAGGTACGGCGGGAAGTCAAACATGCCCTGGAAGCCTACAAGCCGGGTGGGAGGTATATATTCGGTTCCACCCATTCAATTGCTGTTGGTACGAAGTACGATAATTTCATGATAATGGTTGAAGAGTTTGAAAAAAACAGGCTTTATTAAATTTTCCAATTGACCTTATCTTACGAATTTCGGCTTAGCTCTTCTTTGTTGACAGTTTAAATTAGCTAAGATACAATATCAGAAAGAAACAAGGAGGGTTTTATGAAAAAACTATTTCTAGTATTTGTGTTTCTGGCTCTCTTGACGGCAATGCTCTTTGCCGGGGGCCAGGGCGAGAGCGTGGGCAAGGCCAAGATCACGGTATGGGGATGCTTTACCGAGCTGCAGGCGCCCCTGGACAAGGCAATTGAGATTTTTGTGCAGGAGAACCCCGAAGCCCAGGTTGAGGCTTTGGTCTTCGACCTCCGTGATTTCGAAGCCAAGGTCGCGGCCACCGCTCCTGTCGGCCAGGCGGCGGATCTGCTTTCGATGGACAGCGCCCTCACAGCCCGATATGCCAAGGCGGGGATTCTGTCCAACGCACCGGCTGACGTCGAAAAGCTGGTAAAAACCCCCGGACGCTATCTGCCGATAGTCCCGGGCAAAGCCTCTTATCAGGGTAAAGTGGTCGGGTTGCCGTTCTTCGGGGGCGGTCCCGCCTTGTTTTACAACAAGGATTACCTGGCCGAGGCGGGTCTCAGCAAGCCGCCGGCCACCGTGGACGAGCTCTATAACTATGCGGTAAAACTGACCAAAAAAGATGCCAGCGGCACCCTGACCCGAGCCGGCTACTCCATCCGGCTCACCGGACCTGCAGGCGGCAGTCAAAAATGGGCCTTTATCACCAACCAGATGCTGGGGGGAGATTTCATCGAGTTCGGGAAAACCCCCGGGACCTTCTACGCCAATTTGGACAACGAGGCCTCAGCCAGAGCCCTGCAGTGGCATATCAAACTCCTGCACGGGAAGGATAAGAGTGACGACTGGGCCCTTCCCCACGATGCATCCGGTTTCGCCGCCGGGGCGGTCGCCATGTTCATGAGAGAGTCCTGGGTGATCCCGGAAACGAAAGCCAAAGGACCCAACATCAACTTCGACGTCGCCTACCAACCGCGGGACAAGTACTGGCGGATCTACGACTGGCTGGTCAACACCTGTGTACCCGAGTCGGGCAAGCAGAAGAATGTCGCCTGGGCATTCGCCAAGGTGATGCAGAAAGAAGAGGTCATGGAAGTCCTGTACAAGGATTCCGGTTGGATACCCTCCCGACGGGATATAAGCTTCAGCAACGTCGTATCCGCCGAACCGCGCTTCAAACCTTTTATAGAGATACCCAAAGATGCGCAAATCTATTTTGAAGCCGACGCGTCCAGTTACAGTGAGCTGTGGGCCAAGGTAGGCGAAGTCATTCAAGAGGCCTTCCGGGACGCTAGTCTGCTGAATAATTTGAACGGGAGCCGGGCCGTGGTGAAAAACGCCAACGAGCTGGCCAACCAGATTCTGAAGGACAGCGGCGAGTACGGAAAATAGAGGATGATTAAGCCGGAGGCGTTATTTCGTCTCCGGCCGTTTTTTTCCCCCGGGTGAGCAGAGTAGAGCCACGATGAGCAGATTTATCCGTTACGCCAGGAAGAATCACCTGCTGTTTGTACTGTGTACCCTTGGCCCCGTGTTCGCTCTCTTCGCCTTTATTCGCATTATCCCCATCATCAGAACCGCCTACTATTCCTTCACCAACTATTCCCTGATCATCCCCAAACCCGTATTTGTCGGCCTGGCGAACTATGCCAAAATGTTGCAGGATCCCAGTTTCAAGCTGGCCTTTACCAATACCATCATCATCACCTTTTCCTGTGTGATCATTACTCTCTCGTTCGCCCTCCTGTTTGCCGTTATTCTCCGCCGGGTCGAGCGTCCCTCTTCCATATATGAGATGATCTATTTTATCCCCGTGGTTACACCCTGGGTGCCGGCGACGGTTATCTGGCGCTGGCTCTACGACCCGATGTTCGGTATGATAAACCAGGTCTTATCTCTGTTCAGGCTGCCGACTCAGTCGTGGCTGCAGAATCCGGATCAGGTGATCTACGCGATCATTCTGGTCTCTATCTGGAAAACACTCGGTTATTATATGATCATTTTCGCCGTAGGCTTACGAAACATCCCCGAAATCTACTACGATGCGGCACGGATTGACGGCGCCAATCGAGGCAAGCAGTTCAGATTCATCACCCTGCCTCTTCTCAAACCCATCGTCTTGTTCGGCGTAATCATGGCCATTATCCAGTTTTTCAATATTTTCACGGTGGCGTACGTGATCTCCTCCGACGCGCAGGGCTCACCTTCCTATGAGTGCAAGGTGCTGGTTTGGGAAATATATCGAAATGGATTCCATTACTACAAAATGGGGTATGCCAGTGCCGAGGCCATGGTGCTGCTGGCCTTCATTTTGGTGGTAATTCTGATCCAGTTCAAGGTAGTTCGCTATGATATCGATTAGAGCACCGGGGAAACCTATTGACCTTTCGATTCTCTTGATCCACGCCGTTCTCATCCTCGGATCACTGTTCATTCTTTTTCCCTTTCTCTGGATCCTGTTTACATCGTTGAAGGGCGGCGAGGAGATATTGAGGCTGCCTCCTACCATTATTCCGGAGAACTTTACCCTCGCCAACTTCGTCGCCGTGTTAACCATACAGCAGTTTCCACGCTTCATTCTCAACAGCTTCATCATCTCGTCCCTATCTATGCTGTCGGTGCTGCTGACCTCTGTGCTCGGCGGTTACGCTTTCGCCAAATTCAATTTTCCGCTCAAGAACGCTCTATTCGTGCTGATCCTGGCAACGGCGATTGTGCCCTTCGAGGTATACATGGTTTCTGTATACCTCACAGTCAGCAGGTTAAAACTGTTCGACTCCTACCTGGGTATCATCTTTCCGATCTTGATCATGAGTTTCGGAGTATTCTTCATCCGCCAGTATGCCCTTTCGATTCCCAATCAACTGCTGGACGCTGCCAGGATCGATGGCGCGTCCGAGTTCTGGATTCTGGCGCGGGTTATCGTCCCCCTTTGTGTAACCCCGCTGCTGGCCCTCGGTATATTCGCCTTTTCCGAGGCCTGGGCTTTTTTTATCTGGCCCTTGATCATCATCAATACCAAGAACATGTTTACCGTTGAGTTGGGTCTGATGACGTTCCACAAGAAGTTCTATATGGACCACGGTCCCATAGCCGCCGGGGCGATCATTTCGATTTTACCTATGTTGATCGTTTTCCTGATCCTTCGAAAACGCTTCATCCAGGGTGTGACCTTGTCCGGCATGAAGATGTAACTTCGAGGTATCCTTCACACTCAGGATACATAGTGATGAATCCTCATGAGCGCTTTCAAGCCACTCTGAACCACACTCTCGCCGACCGGCTTCCGGTAGATCTCATCTGGCCGCGAAAAGAAACCGCAGAGGTATTGAAGAGACATTTCAATACCGACTCTGAAGAGCAGGTATTTAGAAGCCTGGGAATCGATTTCAGGTGGCTCGCCATTCCCGTTCACTATCCTGAATTCGCCAAAAAGATCAACGGACGGCTGGAGGGGGATGCGCCCGGCGCCGGAGCGGAATATATATTTCATGACAGCCGGACATTCGAGGATCACTGGGGTGTAGTGCAGAGAGTGGGAGATGACGGTAAATATCTTGAATACAAAGAAGGCCCACTCATCGGGAAGGACTCATTGGAGGGATGGTCTGCTCCTGAGGCAATTTACCCATCTGCTGATGAGATTTCCCGCAGTATTGAAGCGCACAAAGGTTTTGTTACAATAACAGAAATCGAGTTTCCCTTTAAATTGGCCTGGCATCTTTGCGGATACGAGCATTTCATGATATTGATGCACTTAAATCCCGAAACAGTTGAGATGCTCTATGATAAACTTTACGATTTTCAAACCGAAAAGGCGATTTTAGCTGCAAAGGCGGGCTATGATGTTGTCGCTGTTGTGGGGGACATTGCCGGACAAACGGGATTGATGTATTCCCCTCTTATGTTTGAGCGATTTGACGTCCCGAGGTTCAAGAGGATGATAGACGAAGTTAAAAAAGCCAATCCAAAAGTCAAGATACTCTATCACAGTGACGGCAACATGGAAGCCGCCATCCCTATGTTAATCGCCTGTGGCATCGATATTCTAAACCCTATTCAGTCGGCCTGTATGGACCCGGTGAAAATAAAAAAAGAGTACGGGAATACCCTCACCTTCCATGGGACCATTTCAGTACAAGATACGATTCCCAACGGCACCGTCACAGATGTTGTCAACGAAGTGAATGAAAGAATCGAAACCATAGGATACAACGGTGGACTCGTGGTCAGCCCTGAAAACAGCATTCCCTATGACGCCCCCTTGGAAAATATCCTTGCTGTATACGACACGGTCCTGGCTTATGACTACAGTTCATTGAGGTAACCAGTACATCTGTAATATCACCTCATATTCGGCAATCCTAAACAGGGGGGCAAAACCAACATTTCTGAGGCAGAGGAGCGGATATATGATCTGTGAGCCTATAAGAGTTTTAAGTGCGGACGAGATGGAAAAGATTCACCAGACAGCACTCGTCATACTGGATGAGATCGGTCTGCGTATAGACAGTGGAACAGCTCTGGCTTACCTGCAAAAGGGGGGTGCAAGAGTCGACCGGGAGGCCAGGCAGGTAAAGTTTCCGAAACAATTGGTGCAGACCTGTGTGGACAAGATGAAGCTGGATTACGACAATCCGGAACGCCTCCCCGAGAAAATGGCCGTGCGCTACTCGCACATTCGTTTCCGGAAAGAGCCACACAGGATCCATCCCGATTTCACCGTCAGTGCCGGAGGTTTCTGCACCCGTATTTATGACCTGGAGGGCAATCGGCGCAGTGCTACTTTAGATGATGTGCGCCGGTCAATCCAAATGGTTAATAAGCTGAGCGCTGTAGATTATACTGGCTTGCCCGTGTCGGACCAGAAAACCCCGTATGAAATCCGCCCTGTGGCGATGGCAGGAGAGTTGGCTAAGTACACTACAAAATTCGGGGGTATTGAGACCTTTAAGAAGGAAGACATCCCCTACCTGATCGAAATGGGGGCTGTTATAAAGGGAAGTGAGGAAGCCTTGAAGAAAGAGCCTATTCTGGTTGGATATGCAGAGGCTCGCTCTCCTCTCTGTCTCGATCACGATATGGCGGAAATCTTCATAGAATATATCAAACGCGGTTTTCCCCAGACTCTCGATACCATGCCGAACGGCGGCGCCACCGCGCCGGTCACTGCAGCCGGTAATCTCGCCATAGGCGTGGCTGAGACATTGGGAGCCCTCGTTCTGGCCTACGCCGTGGATGAAACAGCAATCGTCGGGGTGGATATCATTCCCTCCTATGCGGACATGTCCAACGGTATCTTCCGCTACGCCAGTGCAGACCGCGTTCCCCTACTTGTGGCCAGAGTGCAATTGATCTCGGAGTATTATGGCTGCCCAAGCGGTGTTCACGGCGGCAAAACAGACAGCTGCTTCGTAAATATCCAGACAGGTATTGAAAAAGCGATGACAACCGTGTTCCCTGTTTTGGCGGGAGCCGTGGGAATCGGTACTGTTGGACATCTGGAGAACGCGGTTACTTTTTCTCCACAGCAGCTGGTGATCGATAACGAAGTTGTACGCTATATGCAGCGGTCACTTCATCCTATCGAAGTAAACGAAGACACACTGGCCTTGGATACGATCCGCAGGGCAGGTATTGGAGGAAACTATTTTAGCGAAGAACATACTCTGAAACACTTCCGAGGCGAACAGTTTTTCTCCGACCTGTTTGAAACAATGCCCTGGTCAAGCGCTCACGCCCCGGAAATAAAGGGAATGGACGGCAGGGCTCGGGAGATTGCCCGCCTGTTGTGGGAAGAAAAACCGGAGCCGGTTATCGATACCGATCAGATCAAGGCAATTGAAAGAATTGTTTCCCGGGCCAGAAATGATTTTTTGGGATAACTGATAAGATTATTCATATTTAATATTCAGGACTTTTCCCTCCCGATACACTTTGGGCTTAAGTCCTTGCGGCTTGCCTTCAGGCCAAATAGAGACATAGATATACACGAGTTCTTCGCTGGTGGCCACAATCTTGTGACTGGCTCTTCTTGGGATATAGGCAGTCATGCCCTTGCTGATTTCTTTAGACTCGCCCTCGATAACCAGTTCGCCCTTACCGTTCAGAACAATGAACAGCTGTTCTTCCGTGTCATGGGCGTGTGCTTCCGTCTCGAAGCCTCGCTTCATCCTAACCGTCGCCGCCACGCAGGCTTCAGTCAACTCCGGTCCTACCAGAATATCTTCACTCCTGTCGTACTCATCCTTGATCCTATCTCTGAAACCTATCTCATCGTATCGAACCAGATGCATGGTAAAAATTCCTCCTTGAGATTATTGCTCAGCCGCGGCGAACCGCTTGTTCAAAAGTCCGCATTATATCCTTTAATTGGATTGCTGCTCATTCTGGTAACGGTTTCCCGATCGGCTCGCTGGAGACGAACAGGGGGAAGCCCCTGCAGGATCAGAGTCAAATCATCTACAGTCATTTCACCCATCAGCTTATAGCTTTCCTGCAGACTTCCCGCCCGATGAGCAGAGAGCAGGACATTATTCATTTGGCGCAAAGGATGGTTTTTAGGGAAAGGCTCTTGAGGATAAACCTCAATAGCGGCCCGAAACCTGCCCTTACTGAGCAAATCCGTTAGAGCTTCAAAATTGACCACGGAAGCTCTGGCGAGCAGGATAATGAGCGCATCTTCACCTATGAGCTTCAGTTCTCTAAGTCCCAGCATGGCTTGATTCTCCGTTGTAGCTCCGGCCAGGACAAAGATTACCTTGGAAAGCTTCAGAACCTGCCCCAGGCTGTCGGGTATTGGACCGAGATCCTTGATATAATTATCCGGAAGCCAAGGATCGTATACGCGGATCCGGCATTCAAATGGTTCCAGCAGCCTGATTAGAGCCCGACCGATATTGCCCAGACCAAGGATTCCCACTTGCCTATTCTTGAGCAGAAAGCTTTCGGTATTGGATTTTGCTCCGTATGCCTCCCGACCCTTGCGGAACCTGCTGTCTCCTTCGACCAGCCCCCGGGCCAGGCAGAGGGCGAACCCGAGCGCCATCTCGGCCACTGCCTGGGAGAAGGCGATACCGGCATTAAGGACATAGATACTCCGCTCGAAACAGTAGGGATAATCGATATTTTGCTGGAAATTGCCTTCCACATTCACAATGGCTTTTAAGTTAGCTGCGATTTCCAACCTTTTACGAGAAAGATCAGTCTGCCCGATCACTACACTGGCTTCGGGAAGGTACTCCTCCAGTAATTCGGCCGGCATCTTTCCTTCTCGCCACTCATGAATCCTGGCCAAGGATTGTAATCGTCCAAAATCAGCCTCACTGAAGATCGACTCTCTTGTCCGCGGGTGTGGGTCAAAAATGATACTGTTTTTCAACTTCTTCATCTAACACTCCTCCAACCGCTTGCCGAAGATAGTACGCTTTGGAATTAATGGGGTCAAGAAGCGAAGCGGTTCAGGGAGTGAGGGGTGCTGTGCTCCGCGCCTATGAGCAGATGAATCGAGTGCAGCGGAAGGGAGCTGCACAACGATCAAAGGGAGAAGTTCCGGGAGCAGCACCGGAAGATCCACACCGACGAGATCCACCCGGGAGCTAAGGAAGATGATACTCAAAAGTTTGTGCCGCAGCTGCGGCAGGTACAAGTTGTGTTCGGCAACAATCGGTTCAGCGTTGTCGGTACTCCTCCAAGTGCATCTTAACTTCCCCGACCATATCCGTGGAGACTGCTTTGCCGGTGATCAGATCCAACCCCTCACTCATCACCCGCTCCCACTGCGCCTTTACCTGAGGGGAAACAGGATTGATCTGCAAGCCGTTCTCCAGCATGATCGCCACAGCCTCTTCCTCCAACGCTGCAGACTCCCGACTCAAGATAGCCAGATGCTGCTCGACGATGGACAGCAGTTCCGGTTTCAGATCATCGGGAATACCGTTCCATACCCGCTCGGAGATGATGAGGCCGCCGATCATGGGAGCGATCGGCAGATCCATCATGTTCTTGGCCAGGCCGAACCACTGCATGGCGGCGGCGGTAAGAGGGGTCAACAGGAAAGCTTCGATCATATCGCTCTGCAACGCGGCCAGCACCTCGGTGGAGGCAATGGGAACCACGCGGAAGCCCAATTCTTTCCAGGCCTGCGTAATCGTGGGAGCAGAATAGTCCACCTGCAGTTTCAGCCGTTTCACCTCCGCGGGGGTCGTTGCCGGTGTCTTTGAGAAAAGATGCGCCCACCCGGCCAGAAACCAAGCCACCATTGTGAAGCCCTTTCCCTCGAGCATTCTGTTCAGGGTCGGTTCCATCTCTGCCATCACGTACTCCATCTCTTCGGTGGTACGGATCAGAAACGGGAGCTGCACGGCGTAGATATCCTCGACGATACTTCCCAATCCGACGCCGGTTATCGCAGCCGCCTGGAGCTGATTGATCCTGATTTTACGCACCATGTTGGGCTCATCCCCGGCAATACCGCCGGCGAATACTCTTACCTTCAACCGGCCATTCGACACGGTGTTCCAGTCCACGGCGATACGCCGCAGCGCCTTGTCCCAGGGGGATCCTTCCGGTGCCAAGCTGCCGAGCTTGATAACCTGGGCTGAAACGGGTGCAGAAACGATCAAAGAAACACACAGTAAGTACAGAACTTTTTTCAAGGTCAACATCCACCTATGCGATTTTAAGATTTAGAGGTGAAGATTCCCGCACTGTGCATCCGCGATCGAGAATCTCCCGTATACTATATGTACCGTATTTCCGGGCATTGAGAAACCCATTCCAGGCGGTTTCCGCCAACCTGCCGCTGTTCAACAGATCAAATAACCACTGATCCGTGTATTCGGGATCCTCCTGGGGAATTCCGGCCTGGATCTCCAGCAGCCATTTCCGGTTGAACACCTCCTGCGACCCTATGGGCGGCGAAAGGATGATCGGAATACCGAGACCGCAGTAGAAGGAGAGCTCGCTCGGTTTGGTCCAGAGCACATCGGTGGCACGCAGGATACTCGAAAATCTCCTGAAGTATTCCACCTTAGTGCTTCCGTATACAACCTGCAGATTACGGTTCTCCGGCAGCAGGTCCGCTTTGTACTGTTCGAAGAAAGTCCGAACTTCCTCCCGCACTCCGGCGACCAGATTCAGGCGGACCGTTCCTTGCTGCAATCGATCTCTCAGGCTCCAGGCAATTTTCCGACCGATTTCCTGCTGTGCCCCCGCACCACCGACAGCATAGGTGATGGTGAGCGCCTGTTTTTCCCGCGTGCTGCCTTTTCCTCTACCCAGGAAGTGGACAATGTTTCTCCCGTGCAGCGGCCAGAAAGTGTCGGCGGGATCTAGATGAAACAACCTTCTGGTCAGATCGGGTTTGAGGACATCCAGATCCCTATTCCCCAGTACCTCGAGGGGCAGAGGGAATCCGGTCAGCGTAATCCTCTCTTCCGGAACACCGTAGCTCTTGAGGCGCATTACGGTTCTCTCGCAGGGCGCCAGGTAGTGAATTCTGCTCTGCCTCGGATCATAGGATACCCAGGCTCTGGCGATTTCGGCATCACAAATGATGCAGTAGATGGGACTGTATCCGGCCCTGTCTGCAGCGAGCGCCGGCGCAAGGTAAGAAGTAATCAGGGGCAACGGTTTGTTCTGTATCTTCTCCAGCATGCTCCGGCACAGGCCCTTGTCTATCAGCGAACTGAGCAGCTTCACCTGAAATGTGGGTTTGGAGAGATCTCTGACCGGATAGTATGGAGGTATGCGCAGCAGGGTATCCATCAGACCAAACAGCGGTGTGCCAATCAACGGAAACGCTTTGCATCGGGAAATCAACTCGTACATATGCTGCACCCGGTTCCAGAGCCGCGCCTCTTTTTGCGTACCCGCCTGCGCGCTTCCTACGGTAAGGATCCCTCCTTCAGCCAGAGCTGCCAGCGGATAGGTGGCCCGCTGATGGCCCAATCCCATGTCTGCGGTTACAACCCAGGTTTTCATCAGGTCATCTCCTCTCTCTTTTGTTTGTGTATTCACGCTGCTCCTACCATCACTTTGGACGTTTTACGGAGCAACGAGAGGTATCTGTCCTTTACCTCTTGCACTGCATCGCTCCATGTCGTATATAGGGTTCTACGGGCACCTTCGCCCGCCCGGGCGATCGATTCCGGGTGATCGAGGAGCATCCCAAGCTTTTCTGCATACGCCTGGACCGAGTTGTCGGTGACAAATCCGTTGGTCCCGTCCGCCACCTCCTCCGCTGCGGCAGAACCATCGACAAGAACCGATGGAACGCCGAAGGCGGCCGCTTCCTTTACGACCAGTCCGCAGGTATCGTAGAGGGAGGGAAACAGGAAGCAATCGGCCCGGGCGTAACAGGCGGACAGGGCTGTCCGGTCCCGGAGTACACCTATAAAGATCGTATCCTCGGCGATGCCCAACCTGGCAGCCATCGCCCTTATGGCTTTGGCCGCGTAACCCTCACCGACAAAGGCCATCTTGAATCGGCGGCCGCTTCTTTTCAGTAAAGACAAAGATTCGAGAAGAAAAGCGTGGTTTTTCTTCCAGTCCAGTTGACCCACATAGAGAAACACGCACTGCTGCGATCCCGTTCCAAGCAGTCGCTCTCCTTCTTTCCATAAACCTTCTTTTTCATGGGGCGGCTGCAGATCTATTCCGTTTCTGACTATCTCCACAGGGCCACGGAAACCATATTCCCTCAAGGTTTCCACGGATACTTCGGTGGGGACCCAGACCTGATCAGCACTTATATAGAAATCGACGATCGAGCGGATTTCCCAGCTGATAACACGGGATAGCGGAACAACACTCTCCAGGTCGTCCCGATATTTGGAATGAAAGGTGGCCACGATCGGGATACCTCTCTGCCTGGCGAGCCTCAGGGCTAATCTTCCCGCTGAAAAGGGTGAATGGGCATGTACCAGATCAAATCTCTGCTTCTGCAGAGCTCTATGCAGGGACACATCGATCTGCGGCAAGCCGATTCTGTAGGGTGGACGGCCAATCAAGGGGAGGGAAAAAAACCTGTATGTCCCTGCAGCAGGCGGATCCGGATACCCGGGAACAGCCGGCACGATCGCGTAGGTCGGACCCAGAGTTTTGTTCAGTTCGAAGAGATAGTTCTTGATAGTCACAGAGACTCCATCCATGATGGGAAGATAGGAATCGCTGAACTGTCCGCTGATTATTTCTCCGGCCATGTCTTCCGCTTCTCCTGCTACGGATTCAAAATGCAATTTTTGTGCCATCCGCATGGTATACATTAACTCTATATATAGAAAGAATTAATGTGATTCACCTCCTCTACATGTATTGCCTGTCCTCTGCAAACTTGGTTGCACATTTGCGGTGTTTTACTTGAATGGTGAATGGAGATCGCCTACAATTGTCAGCAAACAGGCAGTAAGTTTTTACAGCTGCAGGGTACACAACGTAGACATGCCCACAACTCCGCAAAGGAGGGCTGTATCACTATCCTACCGTTCTGGCTGAACCTGGATTACTTCTCCGTACTCCGGCTGTCGAGCTTTATCATTTCTCTATGCATTGCCATCTATTTTTTCAGACTCAAACAAAGATCAGAACCTACGCTCTGGCTGGCCTGGATGTTTTCCGGGGGTGCGTTGATCAATCTGTCGACCTTTTTGGAGTTTGCCGGTCCCTACTACTGGCAGCCCTACAATCTGAAGAACCTGTTCATACCGTTCCTCCAGGCTATCGCGTCGCAAGTTGCCGCCTTCTCGCTGTTGTCTTTCGTCTACCATTTCCCTCATTTCCAGAAACCCGATCGAAGAGCGTATCGGGTCGTACGCTTTCTGTATGTTTTGGCCATTCTCGGTGTTCTGGGGTTGACCTACTACAACTTCATTTACCTCAAAAGACAGCGCAGCATCATCGGATTCGAGAAGACCTACTATATCGTCTTCTATATTACCCTGGCCGTGCAGTTTACCCTGGCTGTCGTTCTGCTGCTGCGCAAAGCGGTACGATTTTCAAGGGGCAAAGCCCGTCCCTGGTGGCTTAAACTGTTCAACCCTCAGGGCAAGGATGCCCGGGCGGCCGGGTCTCTCGCCCTGGTCTGGGTCTTGCTTACCGTCATTGTCGGCGTATACGTGCTGGAGAACCGGGGAATACTACCACCTTATCTGGCGACCTATTTTATCTGGCTGATATTCCTTCTGTTCTATTGCAGCTTCGTTGTGACCTACCTCAATCACACAGTTGAGCGTACAACCTTCCAGGTGAAGCTAGTGGGTATGGTACTCGTGTTTGTCGTGGGAATTCTGGGATTAGTATCCCTCTTTGCGGGGAGGGCCTACGAAAAGGACTACGTCAATAAGAGCCTGGTCTCCGGTCATCGGACCATTCATTTCGCACCCAATCGGTTCGACAGTTATACGATCTCGACGGTTCCCTATCGATTCGATCCGGACCTGGGATCAAAACTTGAGCTCGGTTATGACCAATCAACGGCCCTGGAGCTCGCTTTCCCGTTCCGATTCTATACGTACACCTATAAAACGGCGCACGTATTGCACGGGCCCATGATCTTGCTGGGGGAGGACATCGGCGAAAAAAGTTGGGGCGGATACAATCCTAAACCGGCGATTGCTCCGTTGCTGATGAACCTTGACTTGAGGCAAGGGGGTGGCATTTATTTCAAGAACCAGCCGGATCGGCTGACGGTAACCTGGCATGAATTATTCGAGTACGGGCATTCCAGCAGCAATACGATCCAACTGGTGCTGCATCGCAACGGATCCCTCGATTTCTCCTACAGGGAGATAAACATAGAGAGCGGATACAGTCCCATTCAAATGTACGTATATACCTCCGCCACCGTAACGGGACATCATCCGGGCGCTACCGGCGGACCGGCTCCCATCGGGCCCAGACTGATCGGGATTCATCCGGGGTATAAGGAAGCTTCACGGCGGCCGATTCGATTCTCCGGCGGGCTTCCCTTTATTAGCACCACTCCCGAAATTCTATTTGAAGCCTACGACATTGATTTCTACCGCCATCTTCACAGCCGAATGGCTGTGCTGGTGGTAATTCTCATCGCCTCCAGCCTGTTGATTTTATTCGTCCTTCCTTTTCTGTTCAAAACGAGCCTGGTACGACCGTTGCAGGCTCTCTATCGGGGGATGGAACGAGCGGACGGCGGCGACCTCGAGGTCACCATCGCCCCCCAATTCAACGATGAAATCGGTGCCCTGACGCTTTTTTTCAACAGGATGCTCCAGTCTATACAAAAAGCCGAGGCCAATTTCCGGGCCCTGGCCGAAAACGCCCGGGACGGGATCCTGATCGTATCGGAGAAAGGGCGGATCTACTATGGCAACAGAAGCGCAGAACAGATCACCAAACTCTCAGATTCCGAGCTCCTGGCCACGCCTCTTCAAGAAATGATTCGTTTCCAGGGCCGAGAGAGCGCAGGAGAACAATTCTGGAAAGAGCTCGACGAGCAGCAGGAATCAATACATTTCGAAGCCACGGTAGTATCCCAAGGCGACGTTGAATCTTCAGTCGAACTAACGGTTTCAAAAACCTCTTGGCATAGGATGCCCGCCTATGTGGTGATGCTGCGCGACATCACCGAGCGAAAACGCAGCGAGGAGCAAGACCGGCTGTATCAGCAGCGCTTGATCCAGACCGACAAACTCACCACCTTGGGGATTCTGGCAGGAGCGGTGGCCCACGACATAAGCAATCCCAATCAGGTAATCCTTGCCGTCGCCAGAATTCTCAACCGGGCCTGGGCTGAAGTCCATCCCACCCAAACGGAACGTATCAAGAAGAAAGAGCAGTTCCTGATCGCAGGTTTCGAGCAGGAAGAGTTTCTCAGGCAGGTCGCCGGCTGGCTCGGAGATATCGAGGCGAACTCGGTTCGAATCAATGCCATCGTCCAGAGTTTGAAATCCTATATCCAGGGTGAACCCAACAAGATGAGCAGTGTCAACCTGTCAAGGGTTGTTCGATCAGCCGCAGAGCTGATGGGCTATCATATCAGGAGGACCACCGACCATTTCATCCTTCATTTAGAGGAGACAATCCCCAATATTCGAGGAAACCCCCAGCAGCTCGAACAAGTGATCATCAACCTGATCATGAACTCCTGCCAGGCCCTGCCGGACCGAGACAGATCCCTCGAAGTCAGCACCTCCTACGAGGGAAAACGGGGGTTGGTAATGCTTTCGGTGGGTGACCAGGGCTGCGGGATTCCAGAGGAGGACCTGGCCCGGATCAAGGAACCCTTCTTCACGACCAGGAGAGAAGCAGGCGGAATCGGATTAGGTCTGTATATTGCCGATTCCATCGTCAATGAACATCGCGGCAGCCTCACTTTCAAGTCAACACTTGGGAGATGCACCGAGGTTGTCGCCGCTTTCCCTGAGGAGAATGACAAATGAAAAACATTCCATTTCCGACAAATCCAATACTCATCGTGGACGATGAAGCGGCGGTGATTCAGGCGTTATCCTCCCAGCTGAAATCCAATCGCATCGATAACCTGATCGGGTGTCAGGACAGCCGAGAGGTGATAAAGTGCCTCCGAGGTAAAGATGTAGAGGTGGTGCTGCTGGATCTGACAATGCCTCACATCTCCGGGCAGCAGCTGCTGGAACAGATCCATGATAAGTTTCCCTATATTCCAGTCATCGTTGCAACTGCCGCCAATGAGGTACAGACAGCCGTGGAATGCATGAAGGCCGGGGCTTTCGATTACATGGTGAAAGCGATCGAAGAGAACCGATTGGTGAGCGGAGTCCGCCGGGCCATTGACATCAGGGAGCTGAAACGGGAATGCAGTGAGCTCAGATCACGATTCTTGGCCGATGAGCTGAGCTGCCCGGAGGCATTTTCCCGGATCATCACCTGCAACAGAACAATGAAGTCGATTTTTCTCTACATTGAAGCCGTTGCCAAAACCGGTGAGCCCGTGCTGATCACCGGAGAGACAGGTGTTGGTAAGGACTTGATAGCCCAAGCAATTCATGATGTCAGTGGTCGAATAGGGATGTTTGTAGAGGTGAACACAGCCGGTCGGGAAGAGGACAAACTCTCGGACGATCTATTCGGGCATGTAAAGGGAGCGTATACCGGGGCGGATAATTCGCGGGACGGACTCATCCAAAGGGCGAAAGGGGGCACCCTCTTTCTCGATGAAATCGGTGATCTGAACAACAATTCGCAGATAAAATTACTCAAATTCCTGGATACGGGGGAGTATTACCCTCTCGGTTCAGACTTACCCAAACGGTCGGATGCCCGTATCGTACTCGCTACCAACAGGGATCTGGACAAGTTGATGGAAGAAAACATGTTCCGAAAGGACCTGTACTACCGTGTTTCGACTCATCCGATACATGTTCCCCCGCTGCGGGAAAAGAAAGAGGATCTGCCTCTGCTCCTCGAGCATTTCGCGAAGGAGGAAACTAAAAAATTAGGGAAAAATAAACTGCATATACCGGCGAAACTGATTACCCACCTGTCATCCTATCCTTTTCCGGGAAACATTCGTGAGCTGCAGAAATTTGTTAAAAATGCGGTTGCTTTGGCCGAGCCATCCGCCGGTAGTTTACCGATGCAACCTTTCCTTGAAGCGACCCGGCAAAGCACTGCACACGTCGCTGCCCACCAGCCGGAGTCTCTGCTTCAATTCAGCGACATACTCCCCACAGTTGAACAGGCGAGGGAACTGCTGACCGATGAGGCAATGGGACGGACCCACAGTAATATCTCCGAGGCGGCCAGGCTTCTCGGGATCTCCCATCAGGCCCTCAGCAAGTGGCTGCAGAGGAGGGAAAACCGATAACCGATTCGATTCACTCAATCGCAACCTCTTCTCGGCCCTGCACCCCGAAGCACCGCAATTTCGTCTGCTTAAATCGCAACCTAGGTTGCAACATCCCGACAGTCCTGAAAACCGGCCTTCCTCTAACTATCTATTTGATCAAGAAATATTTGAAGACCCGGTCTGGCATGCAGGTTGCATTACTAGTCATGCCATGGTGGTCGAACAGCGGATACCCAAGAAGCCTGACACCAGATACTCGATTCTGCAAATCAAGCAGGTAATTCGTTGCATCTGGAACAAAGTCGTCGTATTGCTGGCGATTCAGGTAATCATCATCCTATATGCACTGCTGCGCTTCCTCTTGAACAAGAATCGAGTGGAGTAATGATACAGTTCTTGGCTTTCCACACTTTCCTTTGTTTGTAAAATCTTCACACCAACTGATTCGGGAAGGGACAGAGCGGGGGTAGGCTGTGAGCATCCAGGATCTCATTCACCCTCTCACGAAATGCGACCATACGGTTCGGTGCCAACGCCTCAACGGCACCCGCCGCCTCCTCGAGCTGGGACAGACTCTTGGGGCCAATAAGGACACTGGCCACTTCTTCCTGTGCAAGCAGCCAAATTATGGCAGCTTGTACCAGGTTGATTCCTTCATTCTCTACCACGTTTTTAAGCTCGTCCACCACTGCGAGATATTTGGCAAACATACTACCTGAGTAGCCGGGGAAGGTGGAGCGTTCATCATCAGAAGCGAAGATATGATCGCGTTCGTATTTGCCGCATAATATACCCTTAGCCAAGGAACTGTGGGTAATCACTGAAATGTGTTCTTGACGGCAATATTCGATCATGCGCTTTTCAGGAGATCGATTCAATGCATTGTAATTGATTTGATTAGAGACAATGGGAAGTATTTGTCGAGCCTGTTGAAGCTGCTGGACCGTGAAGTTGGAGACTCCACAATAGCGGATGAAACCAGCAACCTGAAGGCTATCGATTGCCTGAAGCGTTTCCTCGACCGGTACTTCGGGATCATAACGGTGGATCTGATAAAGGTCGACCCGATCGGTCCCAAGAGCTTTCAAGCTGTTCTTGAGGGCTCTTTTCACACCGCTGGCCGTGAAATCCGTGCTGACTTTGGTAGCGAGAAAAATTTTATCCCTGTAACCGTCAGTAAGGGCTTTACCGAGCACTTGCTCGCTGTCCCCGTATTTCTCGGCGGTGTCGATGAACGTTATCCCGCTGTCTATTGCTTTGCGTATCAGGGAAGTAGCATTCGTGCGATCCACGGCGCCCATCATGCCCGCCAGCTGCCACGTACCCAATCCGATGCTCGAAATACGCTCCTCTGTTTCTCCCAATACTCGCAACTCCATTTCGTCTCCTTTCAGACGGTGCACTATCGCTTGAGTTCGCGATGAACCGCCTTGTGCAAAAGTCCGCTTCTTCCGGTTCCTCCTCAGCAAGAATGCCATTGAGATCAACATCTCGATTTACTGACTCTAATTCACATCGATTTTGATCGGTCGATTCTCTTCGAGTGATTATTGTGCTGCCTGGCCGATAACAACAGCTGTTCGGCCATCTAAGCCGGTGACTCTAGGAGCATCATCTTCCAACACGCAGCGTACGAATTCTACCATTTCTGCAACATACGCTTCCCTCTAGTTCACGACGTGTTGCGGTTTTCCGACAAGAAACGCTCCGATATTCTCGGCCGTGGTTTTCATCAACCTTCGACGAGCTTCCAGAGATGCCCAGGCGATGTGTGGGGTAATGATACAGTTCTTGGCCTGCAACAGCGGGTTGTCAGCTTGGATAGGTTCGGTGGAAACAACATCTAGAGCAGCTCCAGCTATCACACCGTTATTTAGAGCGTTAGCCAGGTCAGCCTCCCTGATCAGTGAACCTCGCGCCGCATTGATTATGAAAGCATTCGGTTTCATCACGGCTAGTAATTCTTGATTCACCATGCCCTCGTTTTCCGAGGTCAGTGCGCAGTTCAAGCTTACGACATCTGCCCGCCGGAAGGCGTCCTCCAGGGATGCGAAGACAAAGGGCTTATAATCGGGAGGATTTTCTTCCCGGATATCTACAGCCAGGACGTTCATCCCGAAGGCGTAGGCCAACTCACCAACCCGTCTCCCGATTCTCCCGAATCCAACAACTGCCATCGTCTTTGAGACAAGCTCGATCAGTCGTGTTTTGTGGTAGCTCCAAAGCCCGCTTCTTTCCCATTCTCCCGCGGCGACCGCCGTCCAGTGCCGTCCCACGTGATGACAAAGCTCGAGCAGGAGCGCAAAAACAAACTGAGCAACGGAATCGGTGCCATATACGGGAACATTGGATACGGGGATGTTTCGCTCCCGCGCCGCCTGTGCATCTACGCTGTTGTACCCTGTGGCCAGGACGCTTATGTATTTCAGCTGCGGAAGCCGCGCGATGGAATCCCGCATGACCAGCGATTTATTGGTGAGGATGATATCTGCGTCTTTTGTTCTCTCCACCACTTGATGAGGTTCGGTCCAATCATATACTTCAAGTGTTCCGTAAGCGGCAACTTCATCCCAGGGATTGTCACCCGGGTTGAGCCGATTGCCGTCTAAAACAACGATCTTTATCATTTTTTTCACCATACTCGATTTATTACCAAGGAGAGCCGTTTTATGTTCGTTTGCCATTTCCGACCGTAGCTATGACACAATACACCGGCGAATCGTCCTGCCGCAAGGAAAAAAAGACATAGATAGGCCACGGATGTAGTCGAGGTAATTTATTGGCAGATATCAACGGTTACACCCACTTCCCCTGGAGATGCGGGACTACGGCTGCGCCGCCTGCACGGCCATGAGCATTCTAGGGGGAGAAGCTAATCCCCTTGGCCTGTGAGGTGGACATCGCCGGAGAGGTTTCCATGTGCGCCCTGACTCTCGCTTTCGGCAACCCCTCCGCCCTGGTGGAATAGAACAACAACATCGGGGAAGATTCCAGTGCCCCAAGATCAGGTACGCCTTCTGCACCGCCGGATATCACTCGGATGCGTTGATGGAGATCGAGAACCTCGGGCTGCGACAGGTATTGCATCATGCTAACCGCTGGTAGAGCTCCTTGTTCTTTGATATTACCCGATAAGCAGCGTCATCGAACTCGGGATCTGGATGTACCAGAAGATCATCGATGGTAGCGCTTATCAGTTCATCTGGTTTCAGACCATACCTCATCGCCTTATCACGAAGGAGAGCTGCCTTTGCATCATCTATCTGCACAGTAATTGTCTTCATTTGCCACCACCGACCGCCGTTACAACACATTACACCACCACATCGCCCGGGCCCAAGGATCTCAATAAACACAAAAAAACCTTGCCGGCAGGAAACTACGTTCCTGTTCACCTCAACCGACAAGGTTATGGAATCGGGCTGGGCGGATTTGAACCGCCGACCCCACGCCCCCCAGACGTGAAAGCAGTTTTCCCTTATTATCCTCACTTTGCCTAATTTCCACCAGCATAACAGATTAGCACAAGTTTGTCTATATGGTTTTGCCTCACTTTACCAGTCTTTTCAGGGAATTCTGCTTACACTTTTGCTTACACTTTTTTTATCTTAGAAGGGATCTTTAAACTGAATAACTGTGTATATCAAAGTAAGGCCGTCGGAAAATGCTGGCAACAATTTCTAGGCGTGCTTATATAATAGCATGAAAACGATCCACTTTCCGTGCTTCACCCCGGCGACTTCTACCGTGTGAATGTACGACTCGGCAACTTTTCCCTTTTCCCCTGCTTGCTTGTGATCATACATACATATACTGAGAAAAGAATTGTGTCAACAGTCGTAGTATGTGATTTCACCGAGTAGTCCGGATTCATTACGGTGTTTGCTCACATTTTTGCTCACACCGAGTGACTTACCGGTGAGGCTGTGTGTCGGAGCAAACAAGACCAGATCCCGAAGCAAGGCTGGGGATTCGTTATTCGTTTTCTATGTTCGTGTACAGTGACGTTCGCGATTTGAAAAGAGGCCAGCACTGGCTTCCGTGCATGTCCTCGAGGGTGGGCTTGCCCAGTAGACCGCCCTGATCGACAAGCGTAAGCCGTTATGATCGAGTCCACCTGCGCAAGAATCCTGTGCTATCATAGAACGAATCAGTCGTGCAAAGAACTCTTGAAGAACTCTAAAGTCCTGTGGATGGGTCTGCAGTGATTGGGTTCAGCCGGGAACGATCGATTATTCAATCAACTACCTCGTTGACCATCACGTGAACCTGAGTGTGTGTGACAGTCGGTACTGCAACGACGACACAGGAGCACCAGCTATCGATCCTGCGATTATATTGAAGGTAATTCTATTCGCCTACTCCCGGGGCATCATCAGCTCTCGCCGTATCGCCCAGGCTTGTGAGGAGAACGTGGTGTTCATGGCGCTTTCAGCAGACACCTGTTTCCCGCCAGTCGTTTCTACCAAACCGTGCCAGATCAATTTTCCACCTTTCGCCGAAGACGTAGAGCCGCGTTTGCCTT
>CAZBXU010000046.1:0-18213 GCA_964495755.1 uncultured Spirochaetaceae bacterium
GGACGACTGCTTCTGACAATATTTCTGATCTCAACGATTATTTTTTTTGTGATCCACATCATTCCCGGCGACCCGGCTCTGGTGGTGGCGGGAATGGACGCTACCCAGGAAGCGATCGACGCGATCCGGGCCAAGCTGGGCACCGACCAGCCTCTTCCGGCACAGTACCTCCAGTGGCTGTGGAAGGTCGTCCGTTTTGACTTCGGCGAGTCCCTGATCAGCGGCCAGTCGGTAATCAAACTGGTGTTCCAGCGCTTTCCTCTCACCCTCTCCCTGGCGGTGTTGGGGATCCTCATTTCCATCGTAATTGCCATTCCACTTGGAGTGCTTTCCGCAGTCAAACGCTGGTCTCTTTGGGATTACTCGGGGATGGCCTTCTCTCAGATCGGGATGGCGATTCCCAGCTTTTGGTTGGGGATCATGCTCCTGCTGATTTTTTCGGTAAAGATACCGATCTTCCCGCTGTTCGGTTCGGGGAGCATCGTGCACCTGATCCTTCCCGCCATTTCTCTCGGCATCGCCCGGGCGGCGATCATCCTGCGGCTGACCCGCGCCTCTATGATCGAAGAGCTGAGCAAGGAGTACGTGATCACGGCCCGGGCGAAGGGACTCACCGAACGGATGGTGAAGTACAAGCATGCTCTGAAAAACGCCCTTCTTCCTGTCATTACCATCACCGGGATCCAGCTCGGCTATATGCTCGGCGGCGCGATCATCACCGAGCAGGTCTTTTCTCTTCCCGGACTGGGGCGCTTGTTTCTCACGGGGATCTATCAACGGGATTTTCCGCTGATTCAAGGGGGGGTTGTATTTGTGGCTATCATCTTCTCCCTGATCAATTTCACCGTTGACATCCTCTACAGCGTGCTCAATCCCAGGATCCGGATCAACTGAGGATCGATTCATGAAGCGCATCGAGACAAATACAGTGAAAGAGAATCTGCCGGACAGCAGCGGCAAGAACGGAGAGCTGCTCATGATCCGGAACCTCGATGTGAGCTTCGAGCTTGAAAGAGGCGTTGTGCGGGCTCTTCGCGGCATCGACCTGACCCTCAAATCCGGAGAAATCCACGGCCTGGTGGGCGAGTCGGGCTCCGGAAAAACAGTTGCCTCGACCTGCATCATGGGACTGCTGCCCATTCCACCGGCACGGATCAACCATGGACAGATCCTTTACAAGGGATCCGATTTGCTGAAGCTTTCCGAGGCCGAACGCAGGCGGACTCGGGGACGGGAAATCGCCATGGTTTTCCAGGAACCCGCAAAGTATCTGAATCCAGCCCTGAGGGTCGGAGAACAAATTACGGAAATGCTCTGCCTCCATCTCGATATGGAGCGAAGCCAGGCGACGGAGCGGGCTCAGGAGCTTCTCGAACTGGTAGGACTTCCAAATACGCGCCGGGTTCTTTCAGGGTATCCTCACGAACTGTCCGGGGGAATGAAGCAGAGGATGATGATCGCAATGGCCATATGCTGTGATCCCTCGATCCTGATCGCAGACGAACCGACCACGGCTCTGGATGTGACTCTGCAGCTACAGATCCTCAAACTGATCCTGCAGCTGCGGGACCGGTTTTCCATGGGAGTGCTGTTCATCTCTCACGATCTGGCTGTAGTTCACGAGATATCCGACCGGGTGTCGGTGATCTACGCCGGCAAGATCGTCGAGTCCGCAACCAGGGATCGACTGTTCAACGAGCCGCTGCACCCCTACACTCAACTCTTGCTTCTCTCCATCCCTGACGCCGAAAAACGGGGTCGCCGTCTCAAGACCATCCCGGGACGGGTACCCGATGCCGAACATATTCCCGGCGGCTGCGCCTTTCATCCCCGCTGTCCACTGGCTGAAAGGTTCTGCTCGCAGGAAATCCCCACTATAGTAGAGCATTCAGAGGGACACACAGCCGCTTGTCACATGATTGGAAAGAAATGGATCAACTCGTAGAGATACGAAATCTGGTAAAGGAGTTTCAGGGCCGCAGCTTGGTCGCCCGTGGTCGTAGCGCTTTCAGAGCCGTGGACCTGGTCAGCTTCGATATTGAAAAAAATACAATTTTCGGACTTGTCGGAGAGTCGGGGTGCGGTAAAACCACGGTCTCCCGAGCAATTCTCCACTTGGATCCGCCCACTTCCGGGGAAGTACGTTTTGCCGGTACCGCGCTGGAAGGATTGTCCGGGAAAGCCCTGCGGGGCTACCGTCGGCGAATGCAGATCGTGTTTCAGGACCCCGACAGCGCCCTCAACCCGAAACTGAGGATTGGTGCCAGCCTCGAGGAAGGCTTGATTAATCTCGGTGTACCAAAAAAAGAACGCCTGCGGCGCGTCGAAGAGATGCTCGAGCTTGTTGGGATTTCACCGTCCCAGCAAACCCGTTATCCTCATGAGTTTTCAGGAGGACAAAAACAGCGTATCGTCGTAGCCCGGGCTTTGACCATGCAGCCGGAGTTCCTCGTTCTTGACGAACCGGTCTCAAATCTCGACGTTTCCATTCAGGCTCAAATCATCAATCTTCTGCTGGACTTGAAAGACCGGCTGTCCCTCACCTATCTGTTCATCTCCCATGACCTCAATCTGGTTGCCTACCTCAGCGACCGCATCGCCGTCATGTACAAAGGCCGAATTGTCGAGCTCGGGTCCACCGAACAGATCATGGATCAGCCCGTCCATCCCTACACCCTCAGGCTGTTCTCCGCCAGTCCCACTTTGCACGGAACCATACAGCCGAACGAAAAAATACAAGAAAAAGCGCCGACTCTTGGCATTGCGGCCGGATGTCCCTATGCGGGACAATGCGACTGGAAGGATTCCAGCTGCTTGGAAGGGGAACCGGAGCTGCGAGATATCGGCGAGGGCCACCTGGTGGCCTGCATTCACAGCATGCACAGCAAGGAACGGACCCCTGCGTAGCGGGGGAATAAAATCATCTGCAAAAGGATGCAGTAGGAGGATTACATGAAACGTACGCATCTTTGGAAAACCGCTACAGCGGTTTTGGTTCTGCTCGCCCTGGCGGCCGGCACGGCAGCGGCAACCGGTCAGCCGGAGGCAAAGGTCTTGGAGTTCGCCCTGCAGGGGAACCCGGACACTCTTGATCCACATAAGACCTCCGGTACATTGACTTTTCAAACCCTGAAGAGCATCTACGACACGCTGGTGGAGCCGGACCCGTCGGGGAAGCTCGTACCTGCATTGGCGGAGAAATGGGAGATATCTTCGGACGGCCTTACCTGGACCTTCACCCTGCGAAAAGGAGTAAAGTTCCACAACGGAGATACCCTCAGTTCGGCGGACGTCAAGGCGACATTCGAGCGGCTGATGAAAGAGGAAACGGCCAGCCCCAAGGTAAAGGACTACAAGGCGATCGACGCCATCGAAGCGCCCAACGACAGCACTGTAGTGTTCAAGCTCTCCCAGCCCAACTCCCCGCTTCTAGCCACCCTGGCCTCGGGATGGAGTGCCGTCCTGCCCAAAAGTCTGATCGATGCAAGTCATGACTTCGCCAACCAACCGGTGGGAACCGGACCGTTTCGCTTCGTTGAGTGGGTCCGCGACAGCCGGGTCGTGCTCGAGAAGAATCCCGAGTACTGGATGAAAGGTCTGCCCAAACTGGACGGGGTCAACATAAACATCATTACCGAGCAGATGGTGGCGGTCCAAGGCCTGTTGTCCGGGCAGCTCGATGTCGCCTACCGGATCGATCCGGATGCAGTCGCCCAGCTGGAGGCGAATGCGGACACCAAAGTGGAAACCCGGCTGACCGCTCTCACCCTGGTTATGTCCATCAACTGCAGCCGTCCTCAGCTGAATGACCTGCGGGTCCGACAGGCCATCAGCTACGCCATCGACAAGCAGAAAGTTCTGGACACTGTCTACGGCGGAGGCGAGCCGATCGGCACCTTCATGGACCACGACAACGCCTACTACAAGGACTTCACGGATCTGTATCCCTACAATCCTGCCAAAGCCCGCCAGCTCCTGCAGGAGGCCGGGGTCGGAGCGGACCGAGTGTTCGAACTGTTCCTCCCGCAGAACTACGAGCTCCATGTAAAAGCCGGCGAGATGTACCAGGCTATGCTCAGTGAAGTCGGCATGAACGTCCAGATCAAGCTGATCGACTGGTCCACCTGGCTCAGCGACGTGTACAGTCAGGCCAACTATGACCTCACCGCGATCGGACACACGGGCAAGCTCGATCCCGACGGCGCCCTCGGTGGATACGGCGTCCCGGAAAAGCGCTACGTTCGCTGGGACAACCCCAGAGCCGCTGAATTAATCAGCCAGGGATCCAAAGTAGCGGGGTTCGAAAATCGGAAAAAGATCTACGATGAAGTACTGGAGCTCATGGCCCGGGAAGTTCCCTTTATGTTCCTGGGTTCCAATTACGAGTTCAACGCCATGGGCACCGATGTTTATGATTTCCGCATCACCCCGAAGCTGGACACTTTCGACTTCCGTTGGACGGAGTTGAGATAGACGGACCGCAATATCTATGCTTCGAGGTTCGGCAGCCAATCGGCTGTACTACATCGCAGTAGCATTTCTGTTGATTCTGGGAGCCGCCGCAGTGGCGGCTCCCTGGATCGCTCCCCACGACCCGGTGGCACAGAATGTCGAGGACCGATTCCACTCACCCAGCCTCACCTACCCGCTGGGCACGGACAACTTCGGCCGGGACGTCCTGAGTCGAATCATCTTCGGCTCCCGGTCGGCATTGATGGTAGGAATAGTCTCCGTTTCTATCGCTACCACTCTGGGAATGTTCGTGGGTCTGACCGCCGGATTGGGAGGACTCTGGACGGACAACACCCTGATGCTGCTCATGGACAGCCTGCTGTCCTTTCCCACCATTCTTCTCGCTATCACCGTTGTTTCGTTCCTGGGCTATGGCCTGCTCCAGGTGATGCTGGCCATCGGGATCATCTACAGCCCGGTTTTTGCCCGGCTGGTACGGGCGGAGACACTGGCCCTGCGCAACGAAGGATACGTTGAAGCATCCCGTGCTCTGGGCACTCCGATTCTGAAGATCGTGTTCAAGCACATCATCCCGAACCTGCTCGGCCGGGTGATCGTGCAGGCCTCGATAACCTTCGCCCTATCTGTGGTAATCGAAGCCTCCCTCTCCTACCTGGGCCTGGGCACCCAACCGCCCACGGCAAGTTGGGGACTGATGCTCAAGGACTCTCGAAACTACCTCGTACAGGCTCCCTGGATGGCTCTGTATCCGGGGTTGGCGATCGCTTTGACCGTGCTGTGTTTCAACATCATCGGGGACACCCTGTCCGAACGACTCAACCCCCGTCTTCAGCAGAAGTAAATAATCCTCATGAAGATCGGGATACTCTCAGACATCCATGTTGATCTGAACGGAGGCGAGGCCGTGATCAATGGACTGCTCGCAGCCATGCTTCGCCAAGGCGTTGAGGTAATGGTGATCGCAGGTGATGTCTCCAGCGATTACCGAGTAACCTTGGATAGTCTCGAGCAGCTTCAAGAGCGCTCCGGGATACGGATTCTGTTCGTTCCAGGCAACCACGACATCTGGAACGAAGCTCATCCGGACATTAGCGCCTGGCAGGCCTACGAGAAGTTGGAACGCTTCCCGGGAAACCTGACCAGAGGGCCGCAGGAAATATCCGGCGGTTGGACGATCATCGGCGATCTGGGCTGGTACGACTACTCCTTCGGCGGTTCCCAGTATTCCCGGGAAGACTTCGATCGTATGCAGTTCGGCGAGCGCATCTGGCAGGACCGGATCAAAGCAATCTGGGATCGTCACACCCTGGAGATCCACCGCACCTTCTACGAAAAGCTCGACGACCAGCTCAAGAGAACCAAGGTCTCGAGGTGTTCCGATTCCAGCAAGCGCAAAATCATCCTGGTGACCCATGTGCTGCCCCGGAAGGAGTTCACGGTTCAGCGCCCCGATCCGGAGTGGATCTACCTGAATGCCTTTCTTGGAAGTCCGGAGTACGGGGAACTGGCCCTCGACCACGGGGTGCGCTACTCGATCTGCGGTCACGTACACTACCGCAAACAGGTGACGGTAAACGGCACCCGTTTCATCTGCAACTGCCTGGGCTACTCAGACGAGTGGATGTGGAGCCGGGATCCCGCTGCCGAGATCGACCGGGCCTTCCTGACCCTGGACCTGGACTGACGGACAACTTAAATAAACCCTCCTTCCTCGAGGGTGACTCAGCCGTGAAGATTGCGATATGCTTCTTCCGTTTGTATTGTCCTAAACCCACATGCAATATACAATAACAGCTATGAGCATCGAGGAACGTTCCAACCTTAGAAAGAAGAGAATCGTCGCCCACCTATCACAGAGCTTTGAGGAAGCTGAGCGTTGGGATCTCGAATTTTGGCAAAGTTTATCTCCCGCATCACGTCTTTCCGCACTGGTGGCAATCAGAAGAGATATCGATAAAGTCAACAAATCAAAAAAGAAATCCGGTTGATTGTGGAAATGATCCAGGACTTCGAAGACATGTTGTTCCTCCTCAATAAATACGGAGTGATGTATCTAATCGTCGGTGGATTGGCCTTTATCTACCATGCGAAACCAAGGTATACAAAAGACATAGACATATGGGTTGAACCTTCCCCAGAAAATATGGAAAAGGTCAACGATGCTCTGGTTGAGTTTGGAAGTCCCTCTCTGCTGACCCCGAACAATCCAGATGAAATACTACAAATCGGTGTCGAACCTGATCGTATCGATATTTTGCGGAAACTTGAGGGTGTTAAATTCTCCGCTGCCTGGAAAAACCGCATTACGGACAAATACGGTGATATCACAACCTATTGGATCGATATCGACAATCTTATTCGGGTGAAACAGATGATCGATCACCCTCGACACCAAGAGGACGTGAGAATTCTCCGAGAAGTAAAAAAACTCCGTCGGAAATCCGAATAGGCCAAACAACTGGCGGCTTCCTGGCTGCCTGCCTCGATCATGATCTGGTAGATCTCCTTAACATCACGATGTTTTCCTTAAGGATTCCCGTCGAACCTACTTTTGGTAATACTTATAGATCTGTCCGCCATACAACCGCTCGGCTTCTTCTTCCACCTGACTCCTGCGAAAATACAGAAATTTGTAGTCGCAGATATCCCAGGAACAGAATACCTGCTTGTAGGCACCGCCGTTCTGGATACCCTTTGTGTGTCTTGTTTTCTTGTTGGCGAACCGCTTGGCGATTTTGGAATGGGGGGACTTGTGATCCGTCCAGCCCCAGACCTTCTTTCTGCTTCGGCTCATGTTCCAACCTCCTGTAAAAGAGATTAGAACAGAGCGAACAATCCTCTTCTTTTCATAACATACATCCCGTCCGACTGCGATCGGGAAAGATCAGCATTTGCTTCTCTTCGAGGAGCCATTGTTCAGGTGAGCTTTCGCTCAGGATACCAGAGATCGATCAGGGAGCAGGTAAGAGTGTATTCCAGATTCTTACTGTTGAACCAGCCCTCGATCCCAGCTGCATATTCCAGGGAAGCTTTCCGGTCCCGACCGGTTTCTACGATCAAACCGGCGGTTTTTTCTTTCAGCTTCCAGCCTCCCCCACAGTATAGGCCGTTTCCCTCTACAAAATCGTCAATGAAATTCTCGATCAATGCATCAAATTCGTCCTCAGAGATGGAGGAGGTGATTACCTGCCGATACGGCTTGGAATAAAGGGGAGACGCGGAGTCCTGAACAAGGTGGAGACGGTCAAGCGGGTCGTTGAGCATTCCCATTTATCTTGAGACAAGCTGCGGCAGTGCGCCGATCCGGGACATCGGAGATCCCGCATTACTTCGTCCCGGAACGCGGTCAATTCCGCCCGCACCAACGAAAGACAGCGGCGATACACGGACAACGGGTAGCGCAGCTTCTCCCAGTCGTAATCGAGCTCGAGGTAGTATCGTTTAAAATACCGGAACCGCATAAGCTCGGTCAACAGGCGATGGGACTCGTCGGAGAGAACGCGAGGACGGATTCCTTTTTTCTCGAGCACCATCTTGTCGAGAAGGTCGGCGAGCGTTCGCCGAGGAAGCGCTCCATGTCGTCGAGCACTCGAAAGGAAAGGAAATCATGAGCTACGGAGAGCCGACGCGTTGATTCCGAGGCTCGCTGTATACTACAATAGCTTCCATGTCCTACCAGGAATACCAGCAACTGGTGGCACAGAGCAAGTATCTGGAGGCGGCCCGCTTCGCCGAGCAGCAGGCCGAGTCGGGCCGCGAGTCGCGCCAGTCGGAAGAGTTTTGGCTGACCCAGCAAGCCCGAGCCCTGAGTCGCGCCGGGGAGCATAAGGCGGCCCTGGAAGTCGGCCGGCAGGCTCTGAACCTGGCCCCCGACAACCCCTTCGCCGTGGCCGCTACCGCGGATGCTCTTCTCGGATTGAAGCGCCTGGAGGAAGCCCTGGGGCATTACGAGGAGCTGCTTCACAGCCCCCGACTCCTGCACCAGGGGCGAAAGGGCGTGCTGGAGTGCCTGGCCGCACTGAAGCGATGGGAGCAGCTGCTGGAACGACTTTCCGGCTGGAATCTGCCGGAGGAGCAGTCCCTTCCCTGGCGAGTGAAGGCCATCAGCGCCCTTGGCCGCAAAGAAGAAGCCCTGGAGAGCTGCCGGCGCTGGCTCGAGCTCAGGCCCCACTACCCATCGGCCCTTTGGGAGGCCAGTGAGCTGGAGATCCGAGTCAACGGCCTGGAGGCAGCCGTAGAAAAGGCGGGTCGGCTGGCCCGCATCCCCTCCCTGCCTCAGGTATATCGGGAGATCTACGCCTCCCTCTGCCGAAGAGCCGGCAAGCCCGAAGAGGCCGTGAAGGCTTACGAAACGATCGGAGCCGAAGGGGAGCAGGGCCGGATCCAGAAAAAGAAGGCCTTCACCCTGGCGAAGAGCGGACGGGAGCGGGAAGCCCTGCCCCTGCTGGAGGAACTGCTGAAGAGCGAGCCTGCCGACAAATACCTGCACTCCAGCTACGCCGCCGCCTGCAGGAGGATGGGCGAGTTGGAGCGGGCTATCAACTTCTACAACAGACTGCTCACGCTGCATCCCGAAGAACGCTCGCTGTACGGGCGCATCAAAGGCATGCAGAACAAGTTGGAGGAACGCGGATGAGCCCGGCTGCCACTCCCCGAAGGATCGGCGACCTGATCGAAGTGCCGCCGGTACGGACGGTAATCCGCCTGGAAGAGGGAAGAACCAGCCCGGCGGAGATCGCCGACAGCTTCGTGTTCACCTCCGAAGTCAAGGCGCACCTGACCGTGATCTCCGAATCCCTGACTTCGGGTCGGGGTCAGGGATATTTCCTGCAGGGTGATTTCGGGTCGGGGAAATCCCACTTCCTGGCCGCCCTCTATACCTGGCTTTCAGGTCGAGCGGGGGCGGAACGTCTGTCCGCCGCCCACGAGGCTCTCAAACGGGCGGAGGAATCCACAGGGCGGACGCTTCCGGCGGCGCTGTCCCTGATCGATTACCGCTCCGACACCTCTCTGGAGTCGATCCTGTTGGAGTCGATCGAGCAGGCTCTGTCCGAAGCAGGCAGGCAGGTGCCCCTGACCCCGCTCTCGGTTTTCCTGGTCCGGTTGAAAGAACTGCTTAAAAGTCCCGATACAGCCCGTACCTTCATCCGGTTGGCCGCGGAAAACGATCCTGAAGTCGCCGAAACAGGGATCGATCTGTCCGAGTGGATCGCGGGCCATCCCCGGAAGGCCTACACCCTCGGCATGCGTTTACTCAAGGAGCAGGGGCTGGAAACTCCCCGGGCCATGGTAGAGGATCGGAAAGAGACCTTTGAACGGGTCTACAGGGAGCTTCAGGCCGCCGGTTTCACCGGGCTGATGCTTCTGATCGACGAGCTGTCCGAGTTCCTGCGCTCCAAACCCACAGTCCAGGAGTTGAATGAAGACGCCAGGACCCTGCAGTTTTTGGGGGAGCTGACCGCCGTGCGTCCCCTATGGATCGTGGCCGCGGTGCAGGAAAGCATCGAGAGCACCGGAGACATCGCCCGGGCGATCATCCGCAAGATCAAGGACCGCTTTCCGATCAAGCTGGCCCTGTCCACGGTGCACATCCGCTCCCTCATCTCCGAACGTCTGGTACGCAAGAAGCCCGGCGCCGAGGAGGCAATCTACCGGATCTACGAAGATTACCGACGGCAGTTTTCCACCTTTGACTGCTCCTTCGACGAGTTCAGGCAGCTGTATCCGGTACACCCGGCCACCATCGCGCTTCTGGATGGACTGGGGGACCTGTTCAGTCAGCACAGGGGGATCGTGGACTTCGTCTGGTCCCGGATCGCCGGGGACAGCCGGCGGGGCATTCCCTCGATCCTGGAGCGTCCGCAGCGGGAACTTCTCGGGCCGGACAGCATCTTCGAGCATTTCTCTCTTCGTCTGGCCGAATTTTCGACCTACAACATCTACCCCCGCCACATCGTGCCTCATCTGGACCGTGAAATCGACAGAGTCTTGAGCGACGGAGCGGACCGCCATCTGGCCAAGAGGATCATCCGTATGCTGGTCCTCTACCGCATCCACCCCACCACTGATTTCCCGAACGCGGGTAAGCTCGCCGAATTGGCGGCCTGCAGTCTCGATACGCCCGATCTGAGCGCCCGTTTTGTGGCCGAAGCACTCCTCGATCCCCTCGCCGCCTCCAGCCGATTCCTGCGCAAGAAAAGCATGGATGAAGCGGATCCCGCCCTGGCGGTCTACGAGATCTCCAGCGAAGAAGATTCGAGCAAAGTTCTGGAGGCCAGGATCCGTCGCCTCGGCGAAGAAATTTCCGACCAGGACGGCCGGCTGCTCAGCGAACCCCTGCTCCAGCTTCCCGAGTCGGACTCCTGGCCCGGCCCCGCCCTGGGCAGGGAGGGTACGGTGCGGGAGATCAGCTGGAACCTGAGCCGGCGCAGGGCCCTGGTGCGCTTCCTGCACCGGGAAGAAGCTCCTCCCGCCGATCTGTTATCGGAGCTTGAATCCAGGGAGTGCGATTTCGCCCTGCTGCTGACCATGGGGGAGACGGAGGCTCCGGAGGGGCACACCGCGGTGTGGCGGATCCCCCTCCCAAAAGGGGATGAGCCCGTAGAAACCCTGAAGGAATATCTGGCGATCCGCCTGCTCCAGGAGGAGCTCTCCCCCTCCAATCCGGCGGACGCTCCGCTCATTCCCCAGATCGCCGAGCGGGCGGGACGTCTGAAGCCGGCGGCGGCCCAGGCGGCCCTGGAAGCCTTCTACGCCGGAGGCTTTAGCGACCCCGGGATACGGGTGGACGCGGCGGTGCGCCAGCTCAAGCGCTTCGACAGCCTCCTGGAGGCGGCCGGTCAGACCACCCTGGCGGCTCGCTATCCTCGCTTCCCCGAAGTTGCTCCCCGGCGCTATCCCCCTTCCCCCCGGATCTACCAGCAGCTTTTGGAGAGCTTCGTCATCCCCGGCAGCCTGCCCTTGAGTCAGGCCCGGCCGCTCAGCTCGGCGATCGACGGGTTGGCTGTTCCCCTGGGACTGATTGAGATGAAGCGGAGCTCCTACGTATTTTCTCCTGACATTTCCGGCCACCCACTGCTCGTGTTTTTCTTCGAGCTCCTTCGCCCTTCTTCAGCGGTAGCCATGTCCGAAGTCTTGGACAAGCTGAAGAGGGGAGTTTTCGGCCTGCCCAAGGATACCGCCCTCTTTCTCATCGCTTCCCTGGCCGCCGGAGGTCTGATCACGGTCCGCCGGGGGGGACGGGCCGTCGCCCTGGAGTTCCTCAACCTCCAGAACCTGGAGAGGGCCGACGAGATCGCCCTGGGAGAGCTGATCGGCGAGCACGATCGGTCGACCCTGCTCGAGGAATGCGGCTTTCTCTCCTCCGCTGACGAGCTCGGCTCCTTCGGGCTGCGGCAGCAGCGGGAGGCCTGGAAAGAGGTGGTGGCCTTCCGCGGCAGTGCGGAGCATCTGAGCGAGGACGCATTGGCCAAGCTATCCCAGCGGCGGGAGTACTCCTCTTTTCAGGGTTTCCCCTTCACCCTCATCGAGGAAAAACTGGATGCCTTGAGCAAGCTGGCTAAAGAGATCCGGGTTTCCTACCCGGCCAAGGAAGGGCTGGAAAAGTTCCTAGCCGCCTGGCGGGCGAGCGGGCTGGAAGCGCAGGACGTTCAACTCTTGAAGGGGTTGGACCGATTCTTGCGGCGCGAGGCGGAGAAATTCGTCTTTGTCCATCACTACCTTCGCCACGAGGCGGCGGAGAAAACCGCAGGCCTTGAGCCAGGTCTGGAAGGCCTGCGCCTGCGCATCCTCGAGCTGATCGACGATCCGCTTCAGGGAGTCATACCCGACGAAGGGGCCGAGCTGGACCATCTGTTTACCGACTTCCGGGAGCGATACATTCCCCTCTATTCCGGGCTGCATCGGCGCTACTACGAATCCTTTCGCCCCCCCTCACTGTCCAAGAATGCCGCCAGGGCTCTTGAGACCCTTCGTCGTCTTGCGGGAATCGAGGCCCTGGACCGGCCTCCCGGTCTGGACCGTTTCCTGCTGACTCTCAAGGTCCCCCGAGTCGGCCGGTGCGACCGCCAGGTGCGGGAGGAGCTGATGCGAGCGCCGGTCTGCGGCTGCGGCTTTATGCCGGGGCAGGCCGCCCCCCAAACACAAACAGTCGATCCGGAAAAGGACATCGACCGCTACCTCCAGGAATATCTTGGCATCCTGAAGTCTCCCGCGGTGCTGGAGGCGTTGGGCAGCCACGGCTACGCGGTCCGGGACCTGAAGCCGAAGATCGCCGCTCACCTCAATGAGCTGGCTTCAGGGTTGCGCTCCGGTGCCTTGAGCCCTTCCGCACTGGTAGGCTCCCTGGATGAGGGGACCGCGAGGGAAATGGCCGAGGCGCTCAGGGGTAGCGTGACCCTGCGCCGGATCGACCTGCAGCCTCTGGTCAAGCGCCTGGCCGGCCGCCGCCTGCCGGCAGAGAAGATCCTGAACCTGGTTGCCGACTGGCTGGGCAAGAGCAGAAGCGGGGAGCTGATCGCAGTGCAGTGGCCGGGTGCCATGGGCGGCGGGGACACCACCCCAGAGGCGGGCAACCGGGCAGGCATTCTCGAATGGTGGGCTCTGGGGAACGCGAGGATCTTTCCCGGCCTTGCCGAACCGGTGCAGAAACCGGCACGAAGGATTGAGGATCTGGAGGAAGAGCTGGAACAGCGTTATCCCGCAGGGTCGCTGGCGGAACACTTGAGACGCTTGGAATCCCCGGACCTCCTCCATTATATCCGTTCCGAGCCACTCCATACCCGGGCGATCGAGGCGTCCTGGCAGATCCTGGCCGAACGGATCCTGAAGGGGGAAACTGGAACGATCGAACAACCCCTGCACTGCCGGCACGCCGATCCCGAACGGGCCGCCCGGATCGAAGATCGCCTCCGGCTGGTAAAACGGATCGGCGAAAAACTGGCACTCCCCTTCCCCGGCCGGCTCTCTCTGCGCCCGGTCCTCGAGACCTTCCTGGCCGATCCCTGGACCGGCGTCGACCTTCAAGGCCGCGCCCTTGAGGTACTCCGGCAGGCGGTGTCAATGGGCGAGGATTGGCTCGCGGGTCTGGGGCCGGTAGATTCGATCGGCCTGGATGAAAATCTTCTGCTTCTGCTGGTAGACGGTGTGCCGCCGGACGTCTGGCTCGAGTGTATGGACCTGATCGAAGCATATCCGAAAGGCCTTTCCACCGATTGGAACCGGCTCGAGGCCCAGCCGCAGACGGTTCCCGCAACCGCCCGCCTGTTGGGCGTCGAAGGCGATCCGGTGGAGGCGCTGGAGGCCCGCGGGGTGACCTACCTGCTCTTAAGCGGCCGGGAGGAGGAGGCTCTGGAAGACCTGCTGGACTCTCTGCCTTCCGAACAAGCGGCGGTGATCCGCATAGGCGCTCTGGACCGGGGCGCCCATCAGGGCGCCTACAAGCTTGCGGAGATGGCGGAGCGGCTCCGTCACCTTTTGGAAACAAGGCTTCCAGCCCTCCATGGTTTCTGCCGGCGGCAAAAACGGGAGCTGATCCTGACAACCGACCACGGTCTGTCTCTGACCGCAGAGGCCCTGAGCCACGGACAGGGCGGGGTCTATGAACGGGCTATCTTCCGCGCACGCTGGATCTTCTGATGGCCGTCTTTAGGCAGAGCCGCAAAGCCTGGGGCAGCGAATCTCCCGACCCCGAATCCTTTGGGGTGCCTCGGGTCAAGCCCTACAGCACCGGGTGAGCCATGACCGAGGAACTCGAGGGGGTCGTTGAGAACCTCCTGTTTGCCAGCGAAGACAGCGGTTACTCCGTCGTGAAGCTCCGCAGCGGCGGGCAGCTGGTGACCGTGGTGGGGAACCTATCAACTCCGGTACCGGGAGAGCGGCTTCACCTCAAGGGCCGCTGGACCGATCATCCCCGCTTCGGGCGGCAGTTCTCCGTCGAAGAGTACGAATCCCACGCTCCGGCTACGGTCGAGGGGATCGAGCGCTACCTGAGCTCGGGACTCATCCCCGGCATCGGGGGCCGCCTGGCCCGCCGGATCGTTCGGGCCTTCGGCGAGCAGACCCTGGAGGTCCTGGACCGGCAGCCCCAGAGACTTTCCGAAGTGGAGGGGATCGGCCGAAAACGCATCGCCGCGCTTCAGGCCGCCTGGAAGCAGCAGCGGGAAATCCGGAAGGTAATGATCTTCCTCCAATCCTACGGCGCCGGTCCGGCTCTGGCCGCTAAGATCTACAAGCGCTACGGGGACCACTCTATCGCCGTGGTTCGGGAAAATCCCTATCGCCTCGCTATTGATATGTTCGGGGTCGGCTTCTTGACCGCCGACAGGATGGCCCGGGCGATGGGCTTGGAAGAGGACTCTCCGGCCAGGGCCCAGGCGGGAGTGCTGCACACTCTGGAGGAGTGCATCTCCGAGGGACACCTCTACTATCCCCGCATCGCCCTGATCCAGCGCTGCCAGAAGCTCCTGCAGATCGACAGGGGGATTATCGGTTCTGCCGTGGAGGACCTCGACCGGGAGGGAAAGCTGATCATCGAAGATCTGCAGGCTCCGGCAGGTGCTGCCGCCTCCAAGGAAACAGAAGTCGCCCTCGGCGGTTTCGGACGGGGTGCCGTAAAGCCGCCGCCGGCTGCAAGGCCGGTGAATGTCGTGGATCCGGCGGTGTATCTGCCCGCCTTCTACAGGGCTGAAACCGGGATCGCCCTCCTGCTCTCCGAGCTGCAGGCTTGTCCACGAAACAGCCGCCGGATCGATCCTCTCAGGGCCGTCGCCTGGATCCAGGAACGGATGGATATCGTGCCGGCGGAGAAGCAGCTGGAGGCCCTGCGCACGGCCCTGGAGAGCAAGGTGATGGTCGTTACCGGAGGGCCGGGTACGGGAAAAACAACGATCATCCGCGCGCTGCTGGCCGTCCTGGAGCGGGCCGGTCTTAAATTTCTCCTGGCTGCGCCCACGGGCAGGGCGGCCAAACGGATGCAGGAAGCCGGCGGTCACGAGGCCAGAACCATGCACAGGCTGTTGGAGTACTCTCCCCGAGAGGGGGAGTTCAAACGCAACCAGGGTAATCCCCTCGAGTGTCACTGGCTGATCCTGGACGAGGCATCCATGATCGACGCCCTGCTCATGTATCACCTGCTGAAAGCTCTACCTCCATCCAGCTCCCTGGTACTGGTGGGGGACGCGGACCAGCTTCCCTCGGTGGGACCGGGCTGCGTGTTGAAGGATATCATCACTTCAGGCCGGGTACCGGTGGTGGAGCTGAACGAGGTGTTTCGCCAGGCCGAGGCAAGCCAGATCGTGATAAACGCCCATCGGATCAACATCGGGCTGATGCCTGTCGGGCGGGAGGAGGGAGACTTCTACTTCATCCGGCAGGAGGATCCCGAGGAAGTGCTGCGGCTGATCCTGAAGCTCTGCCGGGAGCGGATCCCTGCGCGCTTCGGGTTGGACCCGGTGGAAGAAATCCAGGTCCTCTCGCCGATGCACAGGGGACCGGTGGGGGTGAGCAACCTGAACCGTGTCCTTCAGGAAGCGCTCAACCCGAACCGGGTCGAGCTCGTCCAGGGGGATCGGCGTTTTCGACCAGGGGACAAGGTGATGCAGGTCCGCAACAACTACGACAAGGAGGTCTTCAACGGCGACATCGGCCGGGTGGAGAGGATCGACATGGAAACGCGGTCGGTTGAAGTACGCTACGAGGAGCGGCGGGTAAGCTATGGGACTACCGAGCTGGATGAAATCACCCTGGCGTACGCGATTTCCGTGCACAAGTCGCAGGGCTCCGAGTTTCCCGCGGTGATTATACCCGTGCTCACCCAACACTACCTGCTGCTGCAGCGAAACCTGATCTACACCGCGGTGACCCGGGGAAAGCGTCTGGTCGTCCTGGTCGGAACCAAGAAGGCCCTGGCCATAGCCCTCAAAAACAAGGACACCCAGGAACGCTTCACCGGCCTGCGGGCCAGGCTGGCGAATGCCCGGCCCGCCGTGAAGAATTGACAACACCGGATAGCGTGAGACGCCCTTTGTGCGGGAAGCATGGAAGCCGTAGCGCCGGATATATTGTGACCCGCGGGGTGGGATGTGTTGCGTCCATTCTCAGATCATTCATTACACGGTGTCTGTACTGTTGTCACTAGTAGTAGGGGATTCTTTCCTCGGGTCGGAGCCTACGAAGAAAATCTTCGCAGGGGATGCAGAGAATTCCATCGATCAATAGATTCTCGCTGCCACGATACAACATAAAAGCACGAGCTTGCTGATAGTCATCGCGGAATGCTTTCAATCCCCTGAGATCGGTGCGATGGATACGTTTGGCATGTTTAACCTCGATGGCACAAAATAATCCTGGGCCATAAATTACGAAATCTACTTCTGAACCACCCCGGGTTCGCCAATAAAAAAGCTTGTACCGATTCTGGGAATAGGCTATCCATGCGCGCAGATGCTGCGCCACAAGACCTTCAATAGCAGGACCGGCAGTTTCTTCCCCTCTGTCAAGTGGACCAACAGGCCTGAGAGAGCGGTATACACCGGTATCGAAAAAATAGAATTTGTGGTGCCGTACCGTCGCGCGTCGGGCCCGTTTCGTGAATACTGGCAGCCGGAAGCAGAGCAGCAGATCCTCAAGTACCGACAGATATCCCTCCACAGTCTTCCGTTCGACTTCACATTCACGAGCTACATTGCTGAGGTTAAGGATTTGCCCGTGAGAGAAGCTGATTGACTCGAGAAATCGGGAAAAACCACCCAGGTTCCTCACCAGACCTTCGGCTTGTATTTCTTCCCGAATATATATCTCGATATAACCATCAAGAACATCCTGCGGATTTTCAGAATCCAATACCATGGGAAGCATGCCCAGCTTGAGTGAGGCCTGAAAGTTGAATGTAGCGCCCAATTCAGCAGCAATAAATGGATGTAGCGTCCGCATCACTGCTCGTCCGGCCATGAGATCGATTCCGGCTTGTTTGAGCTTCCGGGCGCTCGAACCGGTGAGAACAAATACCCACCCCCGTTTTTCCTCTATCAGCGCGTGTACAGCACTCAACAATTCGGGTACCCGTTGAACTTCATCGATAACGATTACTCGGTCTTGGGATTGTGCATGAACTACTTCCCGAATCCGCTCCGGGCGAGCCCTGAATCTTCGTAGGGTATCCGGTTGAAGCAGGTCGATGGGCAACGCATCCTGATAATATCGCTGGGTCCAGGCTGATTTTCCTGTTCCCCTCGGACCGAACAGGTAGTAACTTCCTGCCGGTGGTTGAAAAAAACGAGATATAAATTCCATTTTGGGTCCTAATTCGGAATTATTAATTCCATAATGGGACATTAACATGTGTCCGCAGAGGTTGTCAATCTTTGAAACGCAATCCTTAACTCCCCAGGGGGCGCGGTTTAACGGTCCCGTCTCAGCATCGAAATATCGCGCACGCCACAGTTTATCCAGGTATCCTTTGGAGGAGGTATAGCCTGTCAACACAATCGTCTGATCGCATCGTAGTCAAGGGACTTGTCAACCGGATGGGAATACAGTCTACGACACTGAAGGTTAGTTTTGGCGCGAGTCATGAAAAAAGCACAGAATCGCGTCAGCGTATAGAGCCGGGCTTTCTCCATCGAGCGAAGGCAGCAGACGATGTCTTGCAGATTCTCACGGTAGGTGAGTTGTGCGAAGGTCAGGCACAGGAATTGGTTCCAAATGAACGCCTGATCTTCTTTTAAGATGAGCATCACAACT
>CAZBXU010000046.1:18313-20717 GCA_964495755.1 uncultured Spirochaetaceae bacterium
TCATCGTCGGTCATCGACTCTCAATCCCGTTGACCTGGGAAGTGCGTCAAATTATGATGAAAATATGAATCAATCCTACCGTATTCCATGTATTAATAATCAGGGGAACTTGATTATGTCATTGTTAGAGCTTCCGTGTGACCTGGTCGGCAACAGGGGCCGGACTTCCACAGTCTGCTTATTCGACAGTGGAGCAAGCTATTCAGTTATTCGGAAAGAAACGGCTGAGCAAATTGCCCACCTCGAGGCTTTACCGGAACCGTTTGTTTTCGAAACCGCCGATACGGGTGATTTTATTACGGCTAACTACGTGGTGGTACTCGAGTTTTTCCTCGAGGATGCACCCCGCCGGTTTACTGATGAGTTCATGGTCCTGGATACCATTTCAGAGGACCTTATCATCGGGGCAACCACCATGCAGAAGTGGGGTATCACGCTCGACTTTGTAAACAAGAAAGTAATTTACGACAGGAAGATGCACCGGTTGAGGATTTAGATCTGCACCGTTGCCTTCATCATAAATCGTCCATTGGAATTCGCAATGAACCTTGAAGAAGAGCTTTCCGGGCATTTCGGATTTTCCTCCTTTCTTCCCGGACAGCGCCGGGTTGTGGAGCTGCTGTTGGCCGGTCAGTCGGCGGCGGCGGTTTTTCCCACGGGCGGCGGGAAATCCCTCTGCTACCAGCTTCCCGCTCAGCTTCTGCGCGGATTGACCCTGGTGGTCTCGCCCCTGCTTTCGCTGATGACAGACCAGCTCGAGTTCCTGCAGGCGAAGAATATCACCGCGGCCGGGCTGGACTCCACCATGGACCGGGAGCAGCACAACCTCACCCTGGACAGGGCCCGATCCGGGACCTTGAAGATCCTCATGGTCTCTGTGGAGCGCTTCAAGAACGAACGTTTCCGGATGAACCTGAAGCGGATGGAGGTAACCCTCCTGGTTGTGGACGAGGCCCACTGCATCTCCGAGTGGGGACACAACTTCCGGCCGGAGTATCTGAAGATCCCCCTGTACCGAAAAAATTTCGGCATAAATCAGGTCCTGCTGCTCACCGCCACCGCCACACCCAGAGTGCTGACCGACATGTGTGAAAAGTTCGACATCCCCTCTGAAAACTCGGTGTCCACGGGCTTCTACCGCCCCAACCTCTTTTTAAACGTTCGCCCCACCGCGGAATCGCAAAAGGACGTGGTCCTGAAGGAGCTGATCCGCGAAGATCCTTCCCGGCCCACGATCGTCTACGTCACCCGGCAGAAGACCGCCGAACGGATCGCCGGGCTGCTACAAGAGTTCTCCGCCAGGGCCTACCACGCCGGCATGAAGACAGAAGATCGAAAGAACGTTCAGGACCAATTCATGACCGGAGTTATCCCGATCGTGGCCGCCACCATCGCCTTCGGCATGGGGGTCGACAAGGCGGACATCGGGAGGGTCATCCACTACGACCTGCCCAAATCGATCGAGGGCTACAGCCAGGAGATCGGCAGGGCCGGGAGAGACGGCCGGGAGGCACGTTGCGAAGTGCTTGCGAACCGGGACGGCATCGGCGTGCTCGAGAACTTCATCTACGGTGACACCCCCGAGAAAGAGGCGGTCCGCGAGTTGGTGCGGATGATTAGACAGTGTCTAAGAGCTACCTGGGAGGTCCGGTTCTACCAGCTCTGCTTCCAGCTGAACATCCGCCCGCTTCCTCTGAAGACTCTGCTGGTCCACCTGGAGATGGCGGGAATCCTGGAGCCCAGGTATTCCTACTTCGAGGAGCTTCCCTTCAAGTTCCTGGTCGACAGGGAGACGATCATCCGCCGCTTCGAGGGCGAGCGCCGGGAGTTCCTGCGGAGGATCTTCGAGCATTCCCGCACGGCCAAGATCTGGACCAGGCCGGATATCGAGGCAATCGTCGCCTCCTACGACACGGACAAACGCCGGATCCTCCTCGCTCTGGAGTACCTGGACGAGAAGAGATGGATCGAGCTTCAGCGTCAGCGCTCTGTGGAGGTATACGGGATCCTGCGCCGGGACTTCGACATCGAGGAACAGACCGAGACGCTTTCCCGAATCATGCAAAACAGGGAAGAGTACGAGCTCGAACGGATCCGCCGGATGCTGGATTTCTTCGAAAGCGAGGTCTGTCTCAGCGGCAGGCTTTCCGAATACTTCGGCGAGCAGGGGGTGAACCGCTGTGGGCACTGCTCGGTCTGCGCCCGGGGGAAAGCCACCCTTGAGGTCACGGTCAAGCGGCAACCCCTGTCCGCTTTCGACTTCGGGGAGATCACTTCGGAACTGTTACAAACAGCCGATCTCGATCCAACTCGAAGGACGGTCACCCGTTTTCTCTGCGGCATCTCCTTTCCCGTGGCTGCACACCTCGGTCTCTACAAGCTGGCCGACTTTGGTGTATTGGGG
>CAZBXU010000047.1:0-20657 GCA_964495755.1 uncultured Spirochaetaceae bacterium
GGACCCGTCCTCAGCAGTCACAACCACATCGATCACATTGGATCCTACGCTGAAGGGGATTGTTATAGGGCTACCGGAAGCCACGCTTGTTCCGTTCACCTTGATCGTTGCCCCCGAATCGTTGGCCACGGGTGTGACATCCACCTGGGCCAGGGAGTTCGGGACGCCAAGGTTGTACGTGGTCGTGGCTGGAACAAAGCCTAAAGGGATGGGCCCCACGTCTATCCAAACCATTCCCAGAGCGGACAGGGTCGCGTCATTACTGAAAGTTGAACTATCGCCCGATGGGCCTGTCGGGCTCGGACAACCAAAGAAGTATAGAACTATTGCAGCTATGGCTAGTAACGCAAGAAGGACACGGAGATACTTTTTCATATTTTTTCCTCCTTAGTAATTAAACGAAAAAAAGCTCATGGACTGTACACACCCTTAGATCAAGGGTAATACCTTGTTTCCGTTGACCATAAGTGTATAGAATTGCTACCAGAGTACTATCATTGTCACGCTGAATTTTCTGTCAGACTTTTTCTCGATCCCGTGCAGTACTTTTACTACATTAAGATATGCTGACCGAGACTTAGCACTATCGGCGTAGGACAAATTACCGGTCTCTGACTCCATGGGCCGGTACATAACTCGCATCTCTACGCTACGCACCATGTTGTCATCCCCACTCTTGTACAAGGTCGACGCCCAGAGGCATGATGTCGGAGCTCCATACCTCGCCTGCGTATCCCCGCGCTAACGCTTCGCCGCCCCCTTACGGGTAGCCGACGCATAACTCGGGGCCGTAGCGGCTCGATAGGCCTTAAGTATTAAGCAAAAATAATATCCCTGATTGTATATTACCGCTCAGGGCATGATCGTGTAGTTCCATTCAGCGTGGAAGTCTGCCTGAACAAGATGGACGGATGCCATTCGTTGATCTATCACCTTGACGCCTTTCTTATAGACGTTCTCATCGAGCATAGCTCGTATCTCAAGGCCCTTCGTCTTTTTTGGTGCTCGCGATGAGCTCACGACCGTCTCTCTCGTGATCAACGGCTTGACTCGCCAGTTTTTCGAAATGTAGCTGAACATCTTGTGCTCGATCTTGTTCCACTTGCTCGTCCCCGGCGGGAAATGGCAAACACTGATTTCCGACTCCAATTCTGTCGCCAGCTTCTGCAGCTCCACCTTCCACAGTCGCACTCTGCGCCCGTTGCTCCCTCCACCGTCAGCTGTGATGAGTAGTTCTCGGGCACGTGGGTATGCTTTCTTTCCCATGATATACCACCAGCATCGTATACTGTGGACCGCGAACTCGGCGGTATCCGCGCTGATACCAACATTCACCCATCCCTTGTTCTTCGATAAATCATAGACATCATACAGTGAGACTTTCCCGAGATTCTTTTCCACAAAATCATGCACGTTCACCTCTATAGGAGTGCCCTTCTTGTGGTATTCTCTGCCTGCATTCTTTAACACTCCGATGTTTTCCTTCTTCTCGGTGTCTACTGGGATGACCGGATTGTTGTGGGGGTGAAAGTACTTTACCCGTTGGTAGATGTACTGGAATTGCGCGTCCCTATCAGGATGATTCGCCCCTTCTTTCATCTTCTTGTTCGACTGCAGACTGTAGTCCAGATCTGTAAGCAAACTACAAACCGTATGCTGATAGACACAGTAGCCTCTGTTCTTCAGTTCCTCCGACAGCTTATCAGTGCTTTTGGATGTGTCCACCTCAATGGAGATTCCGGATCACCACGGCTATCCGGTTCAACCAATGACTCCAGATCATCAAGCAGGTTATTATGTGTCTCGCTCAGTTTCTTCCTACCGCCGTCTGTGCCCCGGATGCGATTAGCTGGACTCAGCTACTTGTCATCCAGCTCCAGCAGTCCTTTTCGTATCGTTTTTGGATCAATTCCGGTGGCTTCTGATACCACGTACAGAGTCAGCGGCTTGCCATCGTATCCGCCGCCCTCCTTCTTGCCCCCCTTGAAATCCAAGTCGGCGACGACGTCGGTGAAGACATCGATGAGCTCATCGAGGAACTCAAGCTCGAATACAGCCGCACCCGTCGGGATCCAGACTTCAGGAGTAGCGCGAACGACGGCCCGCTCCGGAATCTGCCATCCGCAGGCTCAGATCGTCAACGAGGTGACGACGGCGAGGATTGGCACCAGATTTCTCTTCATCTCGGTCCTCCTGTGGCGTCGGTTCTCGCAAGAGACACGAGACCGTGCGGTCCTTCGCGCGCCGGTCACTTCAACAGTGCCATCCCGCTCAGATCATTCGACTGACACACCCACCATCCGGCACCGCTCCCACTCCCGTCCAGCTTGGCCTGGTAGACCGAGTGATCGTTGGCCCAGTAAAGCTTTTCGTCCACCCCGTCGATGGCGATCTCTACCACGTCGCCGGCAAGCCGCAGGTCAACCACGTCGGCGTTGCCTCCCCCGTCGGGCAGCTTGTAGATTCGATTCCAGAGCGGTGCGCCCCAGTAGAGGTAGCCATCGTGATACGCCATGCCCGCGGTGAGCATGGAGTTGCTCGTCACCACATCCTCCTCGGCCGACAGGGGGGGGTCCAGGGCCGCCTTGCGGATCTCGTAGCGAGCGTCGCTGCCGTCCCACACGCACCAGTACAGCGTCTTCGGGTCGTCGAGCTTGAGGGCGAGGTCAGCGGGATAATTGCGTCCGGTGGTGATGAAGTCGGCTTCGAAAACGCTGCCATCGAGGTTTGCACGCTGGATGAGCCCGTTGGCGGAGGCATCCTCGCCGCACCAGTAGATCTTCCCCTCATCCAGGTCCACCACCAACTGCTCCGCCCTCTCGAGGTCATCCACGAGGAGCTCCGGATTGGCGCCGTCCAGGTCTGCCCGCCAGACTTGGTAGTCCCCGGTGGACACCTCGCGTTAGGTCCAGTACAGCTTGGCCCCGACGGCGTCGACCTGGATGTCCCTGCTGTTCATGTCCGGGTCCGTGAGCACGATCTCGAAATTCCCCGGGGGCACCGTTCCGTCGTCGAACTCGTAGACATCGACCAGCCGGATCTCGTCGCCACAGGCCATGTAGATCGTAGCCACCAGTTCAGGCTGTTCCTCATCGGATCCTCCCAGGTCACATCCCGAAAGGCCCACCAGCGCACAGCCCAGGATCCCCGCCAGCATCATTCCCAAGGGCGCACACAACAATCGGTTCTTGCTCATGATATCGTCCTTCTATCGAAGGCATCCCAAACTCAACGATCCTCGAACCCGCCGGCACATCAGCCCGTGCGACACCCTCACGGTTCTAGAGTCTCTGTCAGTGCAAAACCTGATACCACTAGCCCTTGACCTGTGATGTCCACGTTGGGAGAGTCAGCGCCAAGCGGAGGGAAAAGTGGGAACACCTGGTCCGGGTAGCCGTAGAAGCCGTAGATGTCGCCATCGCTGGCGGCACCCTCCTCGCCCGGCACGAGCTCGGGCTCGATGAACGCGAACAAATAGCAGGGATTGTAGGGCTCGTCGAAGCAGGCTGGGTTATTGCCCACGTCGTCCAGAATCTCCTTCAGGCCCGTGATGTCAAGTGCGTAGACTACGGAACTCTCCCCAGTATCGCTCGGACGCCTGTAGGTGAAGCCTAGATAGCTCGTGTCTTCGTCGAGAACTCCCGCGTCTTCGAGATCGATGAAATCAACGTCAGTGATGTCGCCGGTGTCCGGGTCCACTTCCACAGCCGGTACGACCAGCGCGACCCACAGGTGGATTTCTGGCCATCCCAGGTCGGGATCCCACGTGATCGAACCGGCGAGCACCCGAGGAAATAGGTTGACAAAGACATGTGCCCCCGGGTATATGGATACTTCTTCCTGCCAAACCGAGTGATCACCATCGTCGAGGACCCCCTCGTCCGGGCCTACGTCGAACCAGCAGTACACGTCGTACACCCCAGCATCGATCCACTCGCTATCGAACATCATGCAACCCGTAAGGCTCGAATGTGGAAGCGTCTGATCCACAACACGATTGGCGGGTACTTCAGGCGGATACCCATGCTGCACTGCGATGAGACGACATCGCTCCCTAGCGAGCGTGTCGAAATACTCTGCCGGCGAGCCCTCGACATAGACGTTCAGCCATCCTTTGGCTTCTATTACCGTCACGTCGCAGATGTCCGTAAAGCCGCCATCTTCGGTCGTGACCGTGATGACGGTCGTCCCCGGACTCGCCGCGGTCACGATTCCTCCTGGTCCCGCGTAGGCGACAGACGGGTCGCTGCTCGACCAGGTCACGCTCTTGTTCGTGGCGTCGGCTGGCGTGATCGTGACGGTCAGCAACCCAGTCGCCCCTCCCTCCACGAGCGTCAGCGAGTGGGGCGCCAGGGTCACACCGTCAACCGGTACCACCACCTCCACCTCGCAGGTGTCCGTGAACCCCCCATCTTCGGTCGTGACCGTGATGACGGTCGTCCCCGGACTCGCCGCGGTCACGATTCCTCCTGGTCCCGCGTAGGCGACAGACGGGTCGCTGCTCGACCAGGTCACGCTCTTGTTCGTGGCGTCGGCTGGCGTGATCGTGACGGTCAGCAACCCAGTCGCCCCTCCCTCCACGAGCGTCAGCGAGTGGAGCGCCAGGGCCACCCCGGTCACCGGTACCACCACGGTCACCGTGCACGTCGCTGTGAACTCACCATCCTCCGTGGTGACCGTGATCGTCGCCGCGCCTGCCGCCACCGCGGTCACGAGCCCGTTGTCGTCCACCGTGGCCACACCCTCATTGTTGCTGGACCAGCTCACGTTTTGATTTGTGGCGCCCAACGGCAGGACCACAGCGGTCAACTGCTGCTCGTCTCCCCGCTTTAGGGTGATGCTGCTCGGCGTTACCACGACGCCTGAAACGGCAACGACCACCTCGGAAACCGTCACGAAACAGGTGTCCGAGTGCCCGCCGTCTTCGGTCGTCGCCGTTATGGTGGCGAAGCCGGGGGCGACCGCGCTCACCAGCCCGCTGCTGTTCACCGTGGCCATGCCATAGTCGCTGCTGTCCCAGCTCACGTTCTGGTTCGTGGCATCCGCCGGGAACACCTTGGCAGTCAGCTGCTGGGTCTTTCCGATGCCGAGAATGACACTGCTTGGGTCCACCGTCACACCCGTGACCGCTATATCCCCGCGAACGAAATACTCCGGTTCGGTCTCTCCCCAGTGCTCGAGGCCGATCACCCGTGCAGAACTTCGTAGCTCGTCGGGAGAAACCAATTCGCTCAGCACTTCCCTGAGCTTCGCTTCGGCACGCTCTTCGGCCAATCCCCTGAGTCTTCGTGGAAGAATACGCTGCAGAAGCCACAGATAGGTCTGATACACGTAGGAGTCTTTCATCTCCTCGAATCGGTCCGGGTCCTCGTAGAAGCTGCTCCCCTCGATGTCTACCTTGGCGCTGTCTTCGTAAGCATCCCAGTACACTCGCCACGGGACCTTGCTGCAGTACCAAAGATCTTCGTCGTACCGCGAAACCGGGTCCAGGTTCAAATGCAGGAAGGCGAAGTAGGTCGTGTCATTGTTGGTCCTGTCTATGTAACCATCAACGCTAGCTGCAACCTCCCCGGGCAGTGCGTTATAATAACGCAATCTTGCAGCAGCGATACTGGTACTGTTCAGCTCTTCCAACGTCTGAAAACATAGGCCGTTTTCGTCCGCGTCGATCGTGGCCGATATCACGCACGCGACCCCCAAATTGGCCAGTTTCGCATCAAAACTCCCTGCGTGATGGTAAAATCCGGGGTAGACAAGCCGCATTAGCTGATTGTGCCAGGTCGATCCGTCCCCTCTGAAAACCAGCGTATCGCCGTCTTGGAGATCCGCTGCAGAGGGACCTTCTCCTAAGGAAAACCCCCGGGCGACCGCTTTTCCCGATACGGTGATTCCATATTGGGCAAGTAGTGCTGCCAGTTCTCCGTTCTCATCTTCTTCAGCCAAGTACTGCTTAAGCCCCGAGTAGTCCCCTTCGGTCAGCGCTTTGGATACGTGGCCCAGCAAGTCCTGGCTTTTCTCGTCCGCCTGCTCCGCCGCTTTCTGGAGTTCCTCCTCATCGGAAAGCCCCGGACTTACGATCGGCGACGGGCAAGAGGTGAGTACCAACGCACAGGCAATAAAAAGGTATAAAAATTTACGGATCTTCATTGTGTGGCCTCCTCGAGAAACTGATTTTGTATAATTACAGAATGAATTTCTGTGGCTTGGTCGATTTGATAGAAATGCAGGGCTATGCCCTTTGCCCCGGCAACTTGAGGGCTCGCCGTATACACCAGGCAATTGTTGTGGATCCCGATGATTCTACTGGGGGCTTGTCGTAGGGGCAACACGCGCTTTGTCTTGCCCGATTCAGGATCGAAAACGGCAATACCATGGTCTCCATCCCTGCACATAACTGGGGCGTATGCTGATGTTTCATAGAAGCTCAGTTGCTCTAGGATCCGTCGGATCTCAGAAGAAAAGGTCCACCGGTCTACGATCTGGTGGCTTCCCAGATCCATGACTTCAATCAGGGGCGGAGCTTCACCGTTAGCACCCCTGACATAGGTGAGATACAGTCGATTGCGGTATGTCGATATCTCCCAGCGATAGAAGGTCTTCGGTGCCCGGTAAATCTCCTCCAAGATATCCGTATCGGTACAGATTCGATACAGATACAGAAAATCAGGTCTTCTGACCCCCACCGCGGCGATATATACACATTTTTGATCCAGAGCCAGTCCGGTTACGATTCCCTGAATACCTTGGATCCGCTTTATGAGCCTTTTCGATACGGTATCAACAACGGATATAGAAAATCCCTTGCTTGTCAGCGTGTTGTGACTTATATACAGTTTTCCACTGGGCGTGATGATTTGCAAATACGGGCGCTGCGGCAGGTCGACTCTTGCTACCTCTTCACCGTTAGAAGGATCCAAAGCTGCAACCGACGAAAGGTCTCCCCTCCCCCAAACCAAGCCATCGCCAGCCACATCGATATCAGGGGCGCTGGTATGCAGACTTCCTATCGAGGAGACTTGCCGGTTGGCGATGTCGACCCTGAAAACAGTACCGCCAGCCAGAAAGCAGCAGACAGGATCCGCCTGCAGACACCGAAGCGGGCAGACTGATAAATTGAACAGCACCAGAGCATAAATGCAGATGGACCTCGACTGCAGATAGTCTGTCATCACCTCTTATACGACGAGTCTCACCCCCATGAAGGTCGTTCCCGCCATCATTGATCTCCTTTTGACCATAAATGTATAGGATTGCTACCAGAGTACTATCATTGTCACGCTGAATTTTCTGTCAGACTCTTTATCGATCCCGTGTAGTAATTTTGCTACATTAAGATATGTTGACCGAGACTTAGCACTATCGGTGTGGGACAGATAAACCGATTTTTTTCTTTGTGCAAACCCAATAGTCTATACTATAGTTATAGTAGGACACGAGAGCCAAAACAGCATTCTCGGCGACATAGACGCGAAGCGGAAGTATCGGGAGTCTACCAGTGGACATACCTGAGGAAAATCGCCCAACCAAGCGTGGCGCCGTCCTCTATCGGGGCGACGCAGTCATTTTTGAAGATGAGATGCCTATTTACGGCGGACAAGTTCTGGTAAAAAAGCCGGCGCGCGGGAATCCTTCCTCTCAGGAAACTGAAGCACTGGACAACGAATACGAGATCACGCGGCGCCTCTGTTGTGAAGGCGTTCGTAAGGTACTGGGCAAAGAGAACAGGAAGGGTGGTCCTGTCCTGATCCTTCAGCCCATAAAGGGGAAGACACTTCGAGAATACCTCCTAACCAACCGGCAGGGGCTCGAAGATCGGCTACGCCTCGCAGTGAATGTGGCAAATGCCGTTCACGGAATACACAAAGAAAACGTCATCCACAACGATCTAACCGCCAGCAACATACTGGTATCAGAAAACGATCGCTCCGTTTTCATTATCGATTTCGGAAGTGCCGTGTGGCGTGACGGAGGTGCTACAAAGACGAGAACTACGCGGCTGAAAAGGGAAAGTCTCCCCTACCTGCCCCCCGAAAGGGTAGCAAACCGGGAGCTGCCTTTCGACTACAGGACCGATACGTACTCCCTTGGAGTTGTGCTATATGAAATCCTGACAAACAGGCTCCCTTTTCAGTCGGAGGATCCACAGGCACTTTTCCACGAGCGCGTAGCACGGAAACCCACTCCCCCGAGTCTGATAAATTCCGATATCCCCGATGTGCTGGATCGCATTATCTTCAAGCTGCTGGCAAAGGACCCGGATGAACGCTACCAGTCGGTATTTGGGGTGCTCAAGGATCTGGAAAAATGCATTCATCAGTACGAACAAAATCGGACGATCAGCAATTTCCCCTTGGCTGCGGCCGATCAGTCAGGTATTCTGCGGATCCCCGACAAGTTATACGGGAGAGGGGAACAACTCGAGCGGCTGAGTGATCTGATCGAGAAGGCCGCCGGCGGCAACTCGGAATTGATCCTGGTTTCAGGGTATCCCGGCATTGGGAAAACGGTTCTGGTGCAAGAGATGCGAAAACCGACCGTGGGCGGTGGAGGGCTGTTTATTCAAGGCAAGGCCGAGCAGTACCGTTCCGATGTTCCCTACACGGTGATCTCCACGGCGTTTCACGAACTCGTGGCCACTATCCTCAGCAAACCTGAACGGGAACTGGCAAAGTGGAAAAAGGAGATCTCAGAGGCTCTGGGTGATCAGGGTGCAGCGCTCGCCGACATCGTCCCAGGACTTGAAAAAATCGTTGGGACGCAGAAAGAGGTCGCCTTTCTCGGCGGGCAGGAAGCCCAGAACCGCTTGAACTATCTGATTCGAAAGCTCATCGGCGCTCTGACCAGCCTGGCCCGTCCCCTCGTCATTTTTCTCGACGACCTGCAGTGGGTCGATTCCGCTTCCTTGAACCTGCTTAATGTATTGATCACCGACAGGGACCTATACGGATTCTGCGTCATCGGGGCGTACCGGGACAACGAGGTCGACGGCGAACATCCTTTGGCCGCTCAATTGGCGGATATCGAGAATAAAGGGATAGATGTTCGAAAGATCGTCCTGGAAAATCTCGATCTGAAGGATCTTTCCATCTTAATCGCTGAGACACTAGGTCCAGCTCCCGGAATCGACACTCTGAGCTCTCTCCTTTTCAACAAGACACTGGGCAACCCCTTTTTCACAAGGCACCTAATGTATTCCCTCTACGAATCGAATCAAATCAGGCTCGATATGGATTCGCGGCACTGGAAATGGGAGATCGGATCGCTGCGGGCTCTCGACATATCGGAGAACGTCGTCGATTACCTCGCTTCAGCGATAGAGAAACTCGAGACCGGGACTCAGGAGTTTCTGAAATTGGCTGCATGCGTCGGGACCCGTTTCGATCCCACAATCCTCTCAAAAGTAACTGGTGAATCTCTCGAAGATGTCGTACGTAAGCTGCACAAAGCCGAGGCTCTACAGTTTCTGATCAATGAGAACAAGACCTATCGATTCGTCCACGACAGGATCCAACAGGCGATCTACGGACTGGTCGATGACACGGGAAAGAGCCGCTGCAACCTCGAGATTGGCCGCCTGCTCGTGCAGGACTTCTCCGAGGAACAGATGGAAGAGGCCATCTTCGATATCGTGGACCACTTGAACGCCGGCGTTTCACTGGTCGATAACCAACAAGAACGCAATGATATCGCGCGTCTGAACCTCCGTGCAGGACGTAAGGCCAGGGATTCCGCCGCTTTTGCAGCGATGCTTCGTTATCTCGATCGGGGGATCGACCTGCTTGCCCGGAACAGCTGGAAAACCGCGTATACGTTGACCCTGGAACTGTACACGATGGTGCTCGAAGCAGAATATTTAAACACCAACTTCGAAAGAGCCCAGAAACGAGCGGAGATCATTCTCCACCGAGCGCGATCCGTGCTTGATACGATCCGGGCTTATGAAATCACCATGATGTGTTGTTTTGCCCGCTATCGTATGCACGAAGCTATCAATATCGGCAAAAAAGTGCTGGTCTCTTTGGGGGTGAGCCTGCTGCACGGTCCACCTCCGGATTTTAATGTTCAGCATTTCCGTCGCCTGCCCGCCATGACCGATTCAGAGAGCCTGGCGGCAATGAGAATCCTGACATTGATGTTCCCCCCCGCCATGATAGCCAAGCCGGAGCTACTCCCCAAAGTAGTCTTCACCCTCATCAATCAATGCCTCACGAAGGGAAACTCCGACTACTCGGCGTTCGCCTACGCACTCTACGGTATGTATCTCTGCCAGGATCTGGAGGGCATCGCTAGAGGAAACCGGTTCGGACAACTCGCATTGCAGATGCTTGGATCTTCCGAGAGCAACAAGATGGGCAACCGTGTACGGGAGATCGTCTACTGCTTTATAGACAGCTGGCAGAGTAAGCATTTGCGCGACGTGATGGATGACATGCGCCGACTTATCCAGTCCAGCCTGGAGTCGGGCGAAACAGAGATTGCCTGCAACCAACTGATGAGCTTGTGCATCCTACTGTATTGTGTAGGCGAACCCCTGGAATCTGCTCGTGCCCTGCAAGCCGAATACATCAGATCGATCGGCGAGCTGAAGCAGGGATTCCAACTGAGAATAGCCAAGGTCTGGGCCCAGCTTTTGCTGAACCTGAGCGGGCTGGCGGAAGATGCCAATCGACTAATTGGTCCCTATTTCGACGAGGACCAAATGCTGCCACAGCTCGAACACGAGCTGGGTCTGACCAGGTTCTACTCCTACCTGCCAGTCGCAATCCACTCCCTCTTCACAGGTGACTACGAGAAGTCCCTGAAGTACACACAGATGGCTGGAGAGCAAATGCCACAACTATTCGGGTTTCCCGTAGCGGCAACACATTCAGCGTACCACGCCCTGGCGATGCTCCAGCTCTATCCCAAAGCCGGGACAAACACACAGAAAGAGTACCTCCAGGCCCTGGAGCCGATCCGCCAGAGAATGGCATCCCTATTCAGGCGGGGTTCGATCAACTGGCAACCCGACTACTACCTCATCGAAGCAGAGACGGCGAGGGTGCTTGGAGAAGTCGACCGGGCGCTGCAATACTACGAAAAGGCCATCGCAACGGCGAGGAACAACCGGTATCCCAATTTTGAGGCGCTGGGCTGCGAGCTCGCCGGGCGGTTCTACCTGGACCGGGGGCTCAAAGGGCCCTCAGAGTACTACCTGGCCAAAGCATACGCTCTCTATCAGAATTGGGGTGTCATGTTGAAGGTTAAGGATCTGGAGCAGCGGTATCCCGACCTGCTGAGCCCCCGGCACGGGCCACACGAGGACGCCGTGCTCCCCCAGGCGTCAACACTGACTTCGAGCGGACTGGATCCCGACAGCTCGCTGAAAGCGCTGCGCGCCCTGTCTTCAGAGACGGATCTTGAGGCCCTCCTGAACCGAATGATGGGCATCGTGATGGAACACGCCGGCGCAGAGCGGGGGGTCCTGTTGCTGAAGCAGGATGGCCGTTGGCTGATCCAAGGAACAGGAGACTTCCAGAAAAGAACTTATGCCGTCCTGTTAAATCTACCGTATACCCAAGTTAGCTCGGACCAGGCGAACAGCCCGGTGCCGACGGGCGTCGTCAACTTGTGCCTGCGAACTGAACAGACGCTGCTGATACACAATGCCCTTTCCGACACTCGCTTCAACTCCGACCCATACATCAGACAACACGGAGTGAAGTCGATTCTTTGTCTCCCCCTCCTGTATCAGGCCCGTTTGAACGGCGTGCTGTATCTGGAGAACCGTCTCACTTCCGAGGTGTTCGGACACATCAAAATGGAAATGCTCGAACTGCTCTGTACGCAGTTCAGCATATCCTTTGAGAACGCCCTTCTCTATCAAACCCTGGCTGAACGGCTCAGCTTTGAAAAACTTATTTCGACACTTTCAGCGGCTTTCGTTAATCTCCCGGCGGACAAGGTTGACAAGCAGCTTGAGCTGTGGCTTGAGAAACTGGTGAACTTCCTGGAGGTGGACAGGGGCGCTTTGTACGAATTTTCAGCGGACCATGACCAGGTAGTCCTTACTCGTTTCTATGCTGAACCTGCAACACCTAGACCACCTGACTCATTAAAACAATTCCCGTGGTTCGCAAACAAGATCGCGCACGGTCGTATGGTCGTCTTCAGACGACCTCAAGACCTTCCCTCCCAGGCCGACAAGGAAAAACGACACTTCATGACACAGGGCGTCGTCTCCTATATCGGTGTTCCCATGTCGGTCGGAGGAACGTTGCTGGGAGTGATCGAGTTCGCATCGTTCCATCGGGAGAACAGTTGGAGCACAGATATTATTGAGCGGCTTCGACTTATCGAGGAGATCTTTGCCCAAGCTCTCAAACGCAAAATCAACGAAGAGACACTCCAGAGGAGGACCGCCGAACTGAAGGAAACGGCGGAGAAGCTGAAAAACCTGTCCGAGCATTTGCAGGAAACACGGGAGCACGAACGGGCAAACATAGCCCGAGATATCCATGATGAGCTTGGGCAAACTCTTACAGTGCTGCGAATGGACACATCCTGGATCGCCAGGCACATCCATGACGACCCTACATTGCTGTCGGAACGGCTTAATGATATGATCGCGAGGATCGATTCCGCGACCGGCACCGTACAGACAATCTGCAGCGAGTTGCGGCCACAGATGTTGGACGTGCTCGGTCTTTTTGACGCCATCGAGTGGCTGGTGGAGGAGTTTCAGAGAAGAGAGGGAATATCCTGCCGGGTGACCATAGAGGGTTCAGAGATAGAAGAAGAAAAGTACGTCATCGTGCTTTTCCGGATCCTTCAGGAAGCACTCACCAACGTCTCCAGGCACGCCCTTGCGAGTGAGGTTGCGATACGATTGAAGGTCGACAAACAGAGTGTTTTTCTGGAAATAGTCGATAACGGGCGAGGTATCACCCAACAGCAGGTTTTAAACAAGAGCTCGCTCGGGTTGATCGGCATGCAGGAACGTGTATCGTTCTTGAATGGGAAATTGGAGATTACCGGGAAGAAGGGGCGGGGTACCCGTTTAAGGGTTACACTGCCGATAAAGGCGGAGTAATGATCCGGGTCCTCATCGCCGATGATCATCCCATTGTCAGGCGTGGGCTGAGACAAATACTCTGCGAAACCGACGATATCGTCGTGGTAGACGAAGCGCAGGACTGTGCCGAGGCGCTGGAGAAACTTGACAGGCAACGATTTGACGTATTGCTCCTCGATATCTCCATGCCGGGCAGAGGCGGTATCGACGTATTGATAGAAATAAGAAGTTCGGGGATTAAAATTCCAGCCTTGATGCTCAGTATATTCCCGGAAGATCAGTACGCCGTGCGAGCGCTGAAGTCAGGTGCTTCCGGATATCTGACCAAAAACTGTGATGCGGAAACACTCATAGAGGCGATACGGAAGGTGGCAAGCGGCGGCAAGTATGTGAGTGCGGAGATGGGTGAACGACTCGCATCCAGTCTCCAACGGGATGATGGAAAGCCTCCACACGAGCTGCTTTCCGATAGAGAGTTTGAGGTACTCAAACAGATCGCCTCCGGGAAGAGTACCCGCGAAATTGCCGTCGCCATGAGCCTCAGCGTTCAGACTGTAAGCACCTATCGTTCCAGGATCCGGCAGAAGACGCAGCTCAAGAGCACGGCCGGGATCACTGCTTATGCGTTAAAAAACCGGCTGTTAGATTTCTGAGGCTTTCCTCAAAGACCATGCCACGTCACCCAACCTGTGTCGGGATTGAGTGTAAAAACCACCCGATTCAGAACTCGTGAAAATTACTGGAGGTTATACCAACTATGGGCGCAGCTACTTCCCCACCTTCTTTAGATCCCGCTCCAACCGCTCCAGCCGATCTTTCAATTCCTGGATGTCATCTATAAACTCTTTGACAGCCTCCTTGCCCACGGTTGCCTGCTCTTTCAACACAAGCTTTTCGTACACCTTTGCTCCCAGTTGACTGAACTTCTTCTCAGCCTGTCGCTCCAGCTGCCCGATCTCGTAGCGTAGAAGGCCCATTTCGCCGAGATCCTTGGCCTTTCCCTTGGCTTTTCCCAGGATCTCCCGGGACGACTCCAAACCTTGATTGACGACTTCTTCCATTCGATCCCAAAAACTCAATTTTTTTCCTCCTTGTGTTGCAAAAACGGTGCTATATTTAAGATAGCTACAGAGGTGGCAAATTGCAACTTCGTCGATCCTCGTGCTACCATGGGGTCGAGAAAGGCGAATCTTATGGCGTACCTTCGCTGCAAAAACTGCGGTCGATATCTTCTGTCCGTGGATGCGATTGATCAGGGCTACTGCTGCGAAGAATGTGCCGAAGTGTTCCGTGCCTGTACCAACTGTGGCAGCTACTTTCGAGCCGACATGGGGTACGGGGAGAAATACTGCCGCCCGGACTGCGCGATCCAGTATAAGATGAGCCGTTTCGTCGACACAACGACAACCAATAGATTATCAGAGGAGTTGGCATGAATTTGATTTTCCTCGGAGCTCCAGGGGCGGGCAAAGGAACCCTGGCGGCTCAATTGAGCAAAGAGTATGGCATCCCCCAGATTTCCACCGGGGACATCTTCCGCGCCGCCGTGAAGGAAGGGAGCGAGCTGGGCAGGAAGGTCCAAGGGATCATGGAAAAGGGAGAACTGGTTCCCGATTCCCTCACCGTTGAGCTGGTCGAGGAACGGCTTGCTCAAGCGGACGCCCAAAACGGGTACATACTCGACGGATTCCCCCGAACCATCGCCCAGGCGGATGCCCTTGCTTCCTTTCAGAAGATCGATATGGCGATCAACTTCAATACCAGTGACGAGGTGGTGATTCGCCGACTCTCAGGTAGGCGGGTCTGCCGCTCCTGTGGAGCGATCTATCACGTTGAGAACATGCCTCCTAAGTTTAAAGGCAAATGCGACAAATGCGGCGGAGAGCTGTACACCCGAGACGACGACACGATCGAATCAATAAAAAACAGGCTGCGGGTGTACAAAGACCAGACCGAGCCCCTTATCGAGTACTACAGAAGCAAAGGGCTTCTCCGGGACATCGACTCCTCAACATCACCGGAGGAATCATTCTCCCAGATCAAGAGTCTAATGGAATAATCGAAAGTCAAAACAGTCTACTGTTGCTCGGTTTCTTCGGCCTCGGGGAGCAAGCCTCGTCGCCGAAACAGGGCGGTGACTTTATCCCGTTCCAACAACTCCGAGGCGGATAGAAGCCCGGCAATTTGTTCCGAATCCTGAAATCCAGCCTCCAATGCCTCGGTAAGGGCCGTCAAACCTCGATCAGGATCCTCGATCCTCGTCAGTTGTATTACGGCACTGTAAAACCAGGCGTCCCCACGTTTTTCGTCGTAAATGAGAGCCTCCGCATAGGCCTCCAGTGCTTTGTCGTAGCGCTCCAGGATTCGGTATGCATCGCCCAGATGCATATAAGCGTCGGCGCTGTCGGGCTGCTTCTGCAGGTAGGCCTCAAGAACCTCCGCAGCCTCTGCCGGCCGGTTGAGCTGAAGAAGCAGCTCTCCCTGGTGATACAAAGCTTCCATGTCCTCGGGATCGTTTTCCAGGATCGTAGCGAAGGCGTCGAGGGCCGCCTCCCTGTCCTCCTGCTTCCACAGCAGCATGCCGAGATTATACCGGGCTTTGTTGTTCTCCGGAGACACCTCCAGGACCCGCCTGTATATCTGGATCGCCTTTTCATTTTCTTCTTGGACGTAGCAGGCAAATGCCAGGGCTTCCATCAGGCTCTGATTATCAGGGTCCTGGACGATCAGATCCTCCAACACCCCTTGCGCCTCGGCGGCCCTGCCCGCGGTAATGAATGCCAGGGCAAGGTTGAAATAGGCCTTTCTGTTCTCATTATCGATGCTGATCGCCTTCTGGTAGTAGAGAATAGACTTGTCGTAGTCGGCCAGATTGTAGTATGCATTTCCTAGATTGTAGTACTCCAGTGAAAGCTCGGGGCCACGTATGGTCGTGGTGCAGGCCAAAAGAGTCAACACCAGGGCGGTGAGCAAGAGGAATGTCTTTGTACCGGAAGAACTCATGGTGGGCACAGCATATAGGATAAGCGGTGATTATGAAAGGATTGGTGTTTCTAGATTTTGACGGAGTCATCTGTGACTCCCTCCTCGAGTGCCTGGTGAGCTCTTGGCAGGGATACTACCGTCTCCATCTGGGAAAGCGGGAGACTGCGGTACCCATCACCCTGCGTAGAGAGTTTTCAAAGCTCAGGCCGTATGTCCGGGCCGGAGAAGACTTCATCCTCATCCAAGAGCTGATCAATAATCAGATACCGATTCGGTCGCAGGAGCAGTTCGACTCCCAACTGGCGGTACGGGGAGAAGAAAGGATGGCTCGATACAAGGAGTTATTCTACACCGCCCGCCGCGATTTCTTGGTCAACCACCGCCGTTACTGGATCGGTCTGAACAAGATCTACCCCCACGTCTACCCTTCCCTCGGGGGCTGGGCGGCTTCTCCCTGCCTGTACATCCTTTCCACCAAAAGGGCGGACTATATCGTCGAAACTCTGGAGGCGAAAAACATCCGCATGGATCCACACCGGGTGCTGAGCTGCGGGGCCAAGGAGAAGAAAAAAACGATCCTCCGTACCCTGGATGAGCGAGGCTTTACGAACGCTTTGTTCATCGATGATCAGATCGACCATCTGACCGCAGATTGGGCCAGGGACCCCCGGATCATCGGTTGCCTGGCCTCGTGGGGATACGTGAAAACCCAATGGCTCGAGGAACCTCAGGATATCGAGGTACTGTACCCCGACCAGCTCGGCGAGAAGGTCGACCGCTGGCTGCGGCACTGTCCAGCCACTCGGGAATAACGTTTGGACCGCTGAATCTTTCTGATAATGAGCCACTGAGCCCAGATTTTCTGAGGGATTTGTTACCGATGAGCGGGCTGCCAGCTTTTGCCTTTCCAACGAGGAGGTACCCGAAAGATGCTCAGGGCGGTCACAAAGGAGTAGAATACGAGGAAAAAGCAGGTGTAGGGTACCAGCCTCAGGAGGTACCAGCTCTTGTCCCGGCGGTAGAAGATTCCCGCCAGGAAGGCCATCAACCCCACACTGACAAGAGAGGCGGCGGGAAGCACGAACAGGAAGGGCAGGAACAGCGCCACCGGAACAGCCAGAACACTGGCGATAAGGTATAGAGTGATGTAGCGGTAGGAAAACCGGGTGGCGAAATCCTCGTGGTAAAAGGCGCCACCGTTCCAGCGCAAATGCTGGTTGATGAAATCTCCCCAGGAGCATTGAGCCACAGTCTGAATCATTGTATCTGTCCGTGTCGACACCCGGACCCGCCACTTGTTCTTACCCGTGGCTGTTGCCAAAGCCGCATCCTCGGTCAGGGTGTATCCCAGGTTTCGAAAACCGCCGATCTGATCGATCACCGCCTTTCGAGCAACCAGGTTGTTCCCGTAACAACTCCCGGGAATGCCCAGACCTGCGGTTGCGGAGTTGTACTGATGGATCAGTGGTTGGTCGAAGGCTTGGAAGCGTTTGAAAAAACCTTTTTCCTGCTTCAGAGAGATTTGTCCGAACACCAGGCCGACCTTAGGATCGAGGAAATAGGGCAGGAGATTCTCCACCCAGGTGCTTGGAACCGTGCAATCCGCGTCTGTGAACACCAGGATTTCACCGCCGGCTGCAGAAACGGCTATGTCCAGAGCGAACTGTTTCGGCCCTAAATCTCTTGGATCTTCCCTATTCTCGAGCACTTTCACCCTGGAACCGTGTTTCTTGGCGTAGGTCTTCATGATTTCCAGGGTCTTGTCCTGGGAGCGATCGCTGACCAGCACAGTCTCGAAATCCTGAAAGCTCTGAGATTCGAGGGAGCCGAGCAGGGGAGCGAGGTTCTTCTCCTCGTCCTTGGCCACAACGATCACGGAAACAGAAAAAGGCAACGGGGACGGGTTTTCATTGCTCCGCAGTACATCCCGCACCCGGTTGAGAATGATTCCCACCGCACAGACAAGATGAAGCGCAACGATGCTCCCCGCAAAAAACACGCCGGCATACAAGAGGATCTCTTCAAACATACTGAAGAGGACTATAGCCAATTATGCAGCTTTTCACAATTGGAAAAAGCATGCTACTCTTCACAGGATACTGCCATGGGAACGATCCTTGCTCTACTTTGCCTAGGTTTCATCTTTCTGGTGTTGGACATCCGCTTACGGATATCCTATTCCCTCTACGGACGGAAAGATTACGAACGCTTCAGTCAGGTCCAGATCCAAGGTGCTCGCCGCATTTTAGCTGCCGTAAAGACCTACGCAGGCTTTCGGCTCCTCATCGAAGATGGTCTACGTAAACGCCTGCCGGCGCAGTTCATGATTCTCAGCAATCACCAGAGTCTAGTCGACATTCCCATACTGGCCTACGTGTTTTCCGGGAATAGCGTCGGCTTCGTTGCGAAACGGGAACTCAGACGAGGAATTCCCTCTGTCTCTATTGCACTGCGCAAAGGGAAACATGTCCTGATCGATCGAAGAGGGAACTTCGCCGACGCCCAAAAAGAGTTGATCAAGCTGGCCCGGGATGCCAGGAAGGGAGTGTGTCCGGTGGTGTTTCCCGAAGGCACTCGATCCCGCACCGTCGGGACCTTCCACTCCGCTGCGGTGCGTACGATCCTGGGCGAAACCCAAATGCCGGTTGTCTCGGTCGCCGTGGACGGAGGTCATCGAATCGCTCGCTTCAAGGGGCTGCTTGCGAATCTGCGCAACTGCATCTACCGGGTGAAACTGCTGTCCCTGTACCCGGCAACGGCGGATCGGGGAAAGATCAAGGACATCATCGGCAGATCCCACAGAGAAATATCTGGACAGGTGGAAAAATGGAGAAAGAACGAGACATAGAGGAGTACTGGAGCAATAAGGCGGAGGAGCTGGGGGAACCCATCGTCATGAGATCGATCTCTCACACCCACTACCGGGGGATCCCGGACACGTTCGGGATTCTCTACGCCTCAGAAAACTACCTGGTATACGAGTATTCCAAGAAGGGGCGTAAATCGATTCTCGAGTCACTTTTTTCACGAAGGGGAGGAGAAGAGCTGACCGAGAGCGTGCAAATCCCCCGCAATCAAATCCGCCGGGCCGTCATTGTCAACTCTAACGCCGCCCGCTCATGGGTACGCAGGTCCCTGCAGCCGCGGGAGGTACTGGAGAAATTGGAGAAGATGCGCCCCGCCCCGCTTCTGAACATCTTGGCTGGAACTGTTGTTTGTGTCTGCACGGACACGGATTATATCGTTCTCGATACCCCTGCCAACCGGCAGTGGAGTGCGTTTCTGCAGGGATAGGAGAGAAAAAGAAAAAGCCCACCCAACCCACGGCCGAACGGGCTTTCTTTTCTTAAACCGCAGATTTGTTGCTCTTAGTATCTGAAGTCGCTGGGTCGGCGTTCGCTGCGATTGCACTTGGCGCAGGTGGCGACGTTTTTCAGCTTGCCGTTGGCAAATACTGATTTCATCTTGATCTCCCCGCCGCAGGCGCAGAAGAACTGCTGCGTACCCACGTTCACCCGAGCATTCTTGCTGATTTCAGCCATAGTTTTTTCCTCCTCCTTAATTACGGGTCTTCCAACTCAATGGGCTTTAAGTAGCAGCCCTGTCACAGGCACCCTGCCTGAAGCAGAGCCTTTGAAAGGTATTGTACGAAGCGTCCTTGCCCCACGACTCAGATTCAGGATACACTTCGTAACCAAAATCAGATGAAATTTACTAATATTGCAGAAAAGGTCAAGCCCCCGACGTGAAAAAAACTCCAGCACGGAAAACGTACTCCGCCCTCATTCTAGACGCGGACAACACGCTTTTCGATTTCAACGGGGCTGAAAAGGCCGCGCTTCGGGAGGCTCTGAAGGCGAACGGGTACGAGGGATTTCCGGAAGGCACCTACCTCCTCTATCACAGCATAAACGACAGCCTGTGGAAACTCTTCGAACAGGGCGGAATCTCTCAAGAGCAGCTGCGGACAGAGCGCTTCCGTCGGCTTCTCGACACACTTCCTCTCCCGAATCACATCGCCCGGCAGCCGGATCCGCAGGAAATCGGGGATCAGTACATCGACTCCTTGAGTGAAAAAGGCTTTCTGCTACCCCACGCCCTCTACGTGCTGCGGATGCTCTCCTCAAAGGTTCCCTTGGTATTGCTGTCCAACGGAATTGCCGCCGTGCAGCGGCGGAGGATTTCCCGCTCCGGGATCGCCGAGTATTTCCAGGATATCCTTATATCGGGAGAAGTGGGCATTTCCAAGCCCGATCCTGCAATCTTCGACCTGGCAACGAGGACCCTTGATTGTGCGCCAGATGGAATTCTCTGCGTAGGGGACAGCCCGAGCTCGGATATTCGGGGTGGCTCCTCCGTAGGCCTTGATACCTGCTGGCTTGCGCCACCGGAGGCGGTATATCCGACGGGTGAACCGCAGCCCACGTACAGGATCAGTGATTTGCGCCGGCTACTGGATTTCCTGCCGGGGAAAATCGAGTAAACCTCGGCTCAGCTCTCCCGGATTCGCCATTGCTCGCTCATCGAATCATAAAAAAAGCTCTCGAAGGGGAGAAAAACGGCTGTTCCGTCCTCTGCTTCCAGCTTAGCCTGCTGGATGAAGATATTTACATCAACA
>CAZBXU010000048.1:0-20641 GCA_964495755.1 uncultured Spirochaetaceae bacterium
CCGCCGAAGGCATAGATCGTCTCGTACTCCGGACCGTCGATCTTCAGGCCCTTGTGCCGGCCGCCGGCAACCTCGCTCTGCCGGGTGCAGGCCATGAAGCAGTAGGTGCAGGCCTTCGCCTTTACCGTGCACTCCCGGTGCAGGGCTTCGGAGTTGATCTTCTGCCAATGCTCGACTCGGCCCTCCTGCCAGTAGCGGCTGGGAAAGGCCTCGGCCTTGTTGGTTAGATCCACTACCATGGAGGTGCCCTTGGTTCTGTAAGCTTCTGTCACCGGGTGATCTTTACCGGTCTTACCCCACTCCTGTCGAAAGTGCTTCAAAAGTGCCGGATCGGCAGCCTGCTTGCTCAGGCTTCCCCGAAACACCAGGGCCTTTATGCGCTTGGAACCGAGCACCGCGCCGATCCCGGTACGTCCCAGGCAGCGGCCGTAGTCGTTGTTCACGTAGGCGTAGAGAACCAGCTTCTCCCCGGCCGGACCGATGGTCAGTACGGCGCACTCCCGCCCTGGGTAGCGTTCGCGGAGGAGGCGCTCGGTCTCCAGGGCATCCTTGCCCATGAGCGATCCGGCATTGTGATAGTCGACTCCGGAAGCGCCGATCTCCAGAACCCCCCAATCGGCCAGTGCTCCCTCGAGCACGAAAGCGTCGTAGCCGATCCTCGACAGGGGCTGGAAGGCTTTACCGCCGGAGTAGGACTCGGCGAAGATCCCGGTTAACGGGCTTTTTGTGAAGGCGGCGTAGCGGTTGGCTCCCCAAACGGGAAAACCGCAGGCCGGGCCCGTGGTCAGGATCAGGCGATTGCCGGGGGACAGCGGATCCACTCCTGGAGGATTGAGCTGTTTCAACAGATAGGCACCGAGGCCTTTTCCTCCCAGGTATCCCTCGAACACATGGTCCGGGATCTCTTCGCTCCGGTTACTTTTGGTCGTAAGATCGATTGTTAACAGCTTGCCGAAGGTGCCTTTCATGAATCCCGCCTTTCTTCGTCTCAGTGTTGCGCTGCTATTGTAGCAGAATAATCCGCCCCGTCGTAGCTACGGGCCCGGGATGGGCACAGGTTCCTTATCAGTCTCCTCCCCGCCCTTTCCTCGCGGCCTGTTCGAGGAGATAGCGGATAGGGAGCGTACATCTTTCCACAACCAGAACCCCGTCACCAGTGTAGAGAGGAAATCCGCCGCCGGAAAGGCGGCGAACACTCCCCAGAGGCCGAAGAGCAGCGGCAGGACGATCGTCATCGGCAGGAGAAAGATGAACTGCCGGGACAGACCGAGGAAGAAGGCGGGTCTGGCCTTGCCCACAGCTTGGAAGTACGAGGTGCCTATCATCTGGATACCGATGAATGGAACGATCAGGACTACGACTCTCAGCACCGGCATACCTGTGGTGATGAGGTTCAGATCTTTGGAGAATATCCGGAATATCGGACCCGGGAACAGAGAAAGAACGAGGAATCCGATGACGGCAACGGTCGTGGAGACAAGAAGCGTCAACCTGAGGGTATGCTTCACCCTATCGATTTTTCCGGCCCCGTAGTTATATCCGGTTATCGGTTGAAACCCCTGTACCAGACCCATAAGGGGCATCATCACGAAATGAAGGATTCTGAAGATAACCCCGAACACCGAGATGTATATATCTCCTCCGTAGCGGCCGAGGAGGTTGTTTACAAGGATGATAACGAGGCTCATCCCACTTTGGCGGATGAAGGCCGGAACACCCAGGGCAAACACCTCTTTCAAGACGCTTCCCACAGGCTTCAGGTGAGGCAAACGAATATTCAACGAGCTTCTGCCGCTGAGGAAGAAGAATATAAGAAAAGCGAAAGAGAAAAACTGTGAGATCACCGTGGCCAGAGCGGCTCCTCGGATACCCATGTTGAATCCAAAGATAAATATCGGATCTAGAATAATATTGGCCACGGCTCCCAGTACCATGGTGATCATCGCCACCGTGGCCCTTCCTTCGGCGCGGACAATGTTGTTCGTGGCCATGGAGAAGGTGACGAATACGCTGCCGGTAAGAATCACCGATAGATACTCCCTGGCATACCCCAACAGCACCGGAGTAGCTCCAAACAACCGTAAAATCGGATCGAGCAGTGCGTAGCCTACCACTGTCACCAGCACACCGAAGCCGATAGAAATAGCAAAGGCATTGCCCGCAGCCGTGGAGGCGCGCTCCCGATTTCCGGCACCCAGGCTTCTAGAAACTACCGAAGCGGTCCCGAATCCGATCATCCCGGCGAAGGCCATGACGATGATTTGAAACGGGAAGGCGATTGTCAGACCGCCGATGGCGTCCGTTCCAACGCCCCGGCCGATAAAGATCGTGTCGACCACGTTGTACAGACCCATCACCAGCATCGCCAGGGCGGCAGGAACGGACATTCTGGCCAATAGCTTACCTATACTTTCGGTGCCGAGCATTCTGGCTCGTTGCATTTCTTTCACGGGGTTGCTGCTCCTACAGTTTCAGTGTGATTTCATGTAGATCCAACAAGGCTTTCTCGAATCGCTGCCGCTCCCCTTTTTGGAGGTGTTTCATTTTATCCAAGATGTGTTCGTGAGCACGACGCAGATTTTCGAGGACGAGCTTTCGCCCCTTGTTAGTGAGATTGAGGTTTACCTTGCGGCGATCATCCGGATTTCGGCTGCGCTGTACCAGTTCCATCTCGATCAGGCTGTCGATAACCGGAGTCAGGGAGCCTTTTTCCATATTCATGTGATAGCAGACCTTGGTCATGTGAGGTGAGTTTTCGATATAAATCACCATCAGCGCCTTGATTTGGGTCTTGTTCAGATCGAGATCTCCCGAATCAGGGTGAAAATCGTGAAACACCTTGTGCATGAACAGGGGAAAGGTGGTGAGGGCTCGCGCCGTTATAGAATCCGTGTTCATAAGTCAGCTATCCAATTAGAAAACAAATTATTAGAATAATAACTGTTAGTTTTCTAACAGTTATTATGTTGCCCGTCAAGGGCCGGTTTATTATTAACGGCGCTTACAATCCATCTACCCACAAACACATAACAGGTTGATTTTTCGCGTAAAATCTGTAGAATCTTGAAACGTAAGCCTCGAATGTATGAAACGAATCTCTAATTCTATCGTGGCCAATGCACGGTGGGTCGCTATCGCCGTGCTCCTCCTGACTCTGCTCGCGATCGCCTCCCTGCCTAAGGCGGAGTTCGATCCGTCGGTCTATTCTTTTTTTCAGATCGGAGAGAGCTACTCCGACTCCTTTTTCGAGCTGAAGGAGAAGTACGGCGGCACCGACCTGGTCCAGGTGATCCTGTCCTCGGATGACAAGATTACCGCGGAAAGCAGCATACTGGAGGTTTGGTCCTACTACGAAAGACTCAAAGGCATCGAAGGAATCTCGAGTTCCCTCTGCTTCATTCCTCCCTTCCTGCCGGGCACTTCGAAGCTGGTGCCGACTTCGCAAAAGCTTCTGTCCGAGTCCTACCAATCCCTCGCACCCGTGCTGGAATCGCGCCAGAGCATGCTCGGGGCTATGCTTTCGGAGGATCTCACAACCGGAGCCATCCAGCTGCGAATCGATGGTAAAGCCGAACCGGCTGGGGTTCTACGCGATCTACGCTCCGTAGAGCAGCCTGCGGGGTTGAAGGTGCGCTTCGCCGGCAGTCCGGTCATCTTTGAAACACTCTTGGATTCCCAAAGAAGGATCGTGGCTGTCCTCTCGCCAATGGCAATTTTAATTCTATTTATCGTATTCTATTTAAATATCAAGAGCGTACGCTACACCATCATCACTCTGCTTCCAGCCGCTTTAGGCGCTCTGTGGCTGCTGGGGACTATCTTCTGGATCGGCTCGCCTCTGAACGTGGTTACCGTAATCACGCCGATATTCGTCCTCGGCTTGGGATCCGCCTACGGCCTGCATTTTGTCGTTCACTACCTGGATAACCGGGAGGGATACAGCGACCACAGCATAGTCATTCAAAAAACCATGGAACAGGTTGGAGTGCCGATCCTGCTGACCGCCGTAACAACGATCATCGGCTTCGCTTCGTTGATCTCTTCACGGATGTTGCCGGCAAGGCAGTTGGGAATCCTATCCTCTATCGGCGTAGGATTCTCCAGTCTGATTACCTTCTTCTTTCTCCCCGCACTGCTGTCGCTGCTCAACCTGCCGGTGAAGCACAGGCCGCATAAGCTCGGGGCCAGAATCCTCAGACTTCTGCAGCCCTTCCATCGCAAGCCGTACCTGCCCATTGTTCTGTTCTCCCTCGTTGTGCTCTGGGGTATGGCATCCATACCGTTTCTGTCGGTCTATACGAATCCGCTCCATTACTTCAAGAAACGCTCCTCGATCAGAAAGAACATCGAATTTGTAGAGCAGAAGCTGGGTTCCAGCCAGTATCTGACCGGCGAATTCCGCCTGGACGGGGATCTCACCGATGCCGGCTATATCCGAAAAATCTTCGAGCTCGAACGGAGCATGGAGCACCTTCCCAAGGTTATCAGCGTCTTCTCGATTGTGGATATCCTAAAAGGTGTATACCAGCTGCGGACCGGAAAGGACGAGTATCCTCCGCCCCGGATGTCCAAGCTGCTACTCAACATGCTGGATGTCCGGGACAACTTCATCGCCGAGGATGGGATTATCTTCTACTGCACAACCACGGAGTGGGACTCGGAAACCACGCAGAGGATATTCGCCTACGCCTCCCAGAACGAGGATATCCGTATCATAACCGGTACTCCAATACTCTACGCCAGGCTGAACCAGTTGGTCGGCGAAACCCAGCGGGTCACACTGGTGATCACGGTGTTGGGCATGATCGTGGTCCTGTTGATTGTTTTCCGAAAGATTTCCTTCACGGTCGCTTCCCTTATTCCGATTGGTGTGACCGTGGCCGGCATCTACGGCCTTCTGCAGACCTCAGGTTACAACTTGAACATGATGACGGTAACACTGACCGCGGTTGCCATTGGAGTCGGGATCGACTACGTCATCCATTTCCTGTTTTTGGTTCGGTACTACAAGAAGTCGGGAAGGAAATACTACACAACGGAAGCCCTGAGGTTCTCCGGCATCCCGATCGTCACCAACGCCCTTGCTATCGTATGCAGCTTGCTTCCCCTGGTCTTCTCTCCTCTACGCCTTCATCTCCAGGTGGCTGTGGTGTTGGGATTCGCCATGGTATTGAGCGCCCTATCCACCCTGACTCTGGTGCCTGTCTTGTACACCAGGGGATTGTGGAAAGCCCCGGCGCGAAGGATTTGATCTTTGGCGGTTGCCTGAGTTGCCGCGAGGCAGGGCCTGCTGTACAATAGAGGATAGATGCTTTCTAATTTTATTAGTCCCCGTCACCGAATCCATAAGATCGCCCGCTCCCGCCAGATCCTCACTCGTCTTGTCTTCCACGGCTTCACCGAGCTGACCGAAGCACTTGGCTTTCGAAAACGCCGCTGGTTGAGCTCTCGTGTAACGGAGATTGCCAAGGGGCGACGAATCCGACGCTTGCCCTTCGGCGCTCGGCTGCGGCTCCTGTTCGAAGAGTTGGGCCCAACCTTCATCAAACTCGGTCAACTGCTCAGCCTGCGCTCCGATCTGATTCCCGAAGAGATAACAGCGGAGTTGAGGAAGCTACAGTACGCCGCCGCGCCGCTTGCATTCACCAAATTGGAACCGATACTGCGGGAGGAATGGGGAGGACAGTGGCGGAAAAAGTTCCGCAGCATCGAAACCAGGCCACTGGCTTCCGCCTCGATCGCCCAGGTCCATCGAGCCGTGACCCTCGAGGGGGAGGAGGTGGTACTCAAAATACAGCGGCCGGGAATCCGAGATCTGATCCGCTCCGATCTGGCTATCCTTAGCGATCTTGCCGGCTTGATCGAGCGCTACCTGCCGAAGGCCCGCATCTACAGGCCCGCGCAACTGGTGGACCATTTCTCCAAAGTTCTGACCCTTGAACTGGATTTTTACTACGAGGGTCGGACCATGGACCTGGTTCGGGAAAATTTCCGGCACGACACCGGGATCCATATCCCGAAGGTTCACTGGGAATTGAGTTCCGACAGAGTTCTGGTCATGGAATATATCGAAGGGGTCCGGCTTTCCGACGAGAGGGAGTTCGCAGGGCTCGATACCAAGAAGATCGCCGATATCGGCGCCAAGTATGTCCTGGCCCAGGTGTTCGAATATGGCGTGTACAACGCCGACCCTCATCCGGCCAACTTCATCGTTCGCCGCGACGGAGTGCTTGCCCCACTGGATTTCGGTATGGTGGGCACCCTCGACGAGGAGATGAAACAGGCCCTGGTCAACATGCTCCTGGCCTTTGTAAATAAAGACCCGAACAAGCTGATGCGGGTGTTCTTCACCCTGGAGCTTCTCGACGAAACAGCCCGGCGGAGCGAATTGAGCTACGACCTGTCCCGGGTGATCAACTACTATCATCACATTCCCGTCGCCCACCTGTCCGTTGCCAGGATTCTCCAGGACTTGAATGCCATCATTCGCCGCTACCGCATCGCCCTGCCTGTAGATTTAGCCCTGACGCTGAAAGTCGTGGTAACCGTGGAGAGTCTGGGCCGGCAGCTGGATCCTGAGTTCGACATCATCGAAGTAGCCAAGCCTTTTGTGGAGAGAGTACGGGTCAGCCACGTGAAGGAGTGGGTCGATCCGGAGAAGATCTTCGATTTGCTCGAGGACACCGCCAAGTTATTGCGCTCCTTGCCCTACGACACCCACGAGCTGCTCAAGAAAGCCCGGACAGGAAAACTCAAGCTCAGTCTCGACCTTGAGGATCTGGATCCACGGGTCCGCGAGATCGACAGATCGGTAAATCGTTTGTCCTTTGCCGTGGTGATCTCCGGTCTGCTGGTCGGTTCGTCGTTTTTCATGCGGCAGGCCATCGGTCCGTCCCTCCTCGGCCTGCCCATCCTCGGTTTGGCCGGGTTCGCCACCGCCGGGATCCTGGGCATCTGGTTCCTGATCGGCATCCTGCGTTCAGGACGACTGTAGGAACTTTCAGCCAGTTAGCTCCGCTGAGATGAACAAACCGAACAAGACGACACTGCAAAGACTTCTCTCCATTGCCTTACCTATGGTAGTTTCCCAGGCTTCGGATTCGATCATGATGTTCGTGGACCGTATGTTCCTGTCCAGGGTGGGAGCGGTCCATCTGGCAGCCTCCATGGCCGGCGGTTTGACCACGTTCAGTTTGAGTTCCTTCTTCATCGGTACGGTGGGGTATGTGACTGCGATTGTAGCTCAATACTACGGGGCCAAGCGCTACAAGCTGTGCGGGGAGGCTACCTTTCAATCGATCCTCATCGCATTGGCATGCTACCCGGTATTGCTTGGACTATCACCGCTGGTGCGGTACTTCTTCGTATTGGCGGGTCATGGACCGCAGCAGATCGAACTGGAGTACCTGTATTTCCAGACCTTGATCTTTGGGTCGGTGTTTCTGATCCTCCGCTTTGCCCTGGCGGGATTCTTCCTTGGAGTCGGTCGAACCACTGTTGTGATGCTGGCAAACATCGTGGGCATGTTGGTCAACATTCCAGCCAACTATGTGCTGATTTTTGGCAAACTCGGTTTTCCCGAGATGGGTCTCCAAGGCGCTGCCATCGGCACTATTGCAGGAAACGCCACGATCTTTGCCATCCTGCTTCTGTTCTACCTCCGCGGGGCGAATCGTGAACAGTTCAATACCAACAGATCCCTAAAATTTCGGCCACAGATCATGGAAAAACTACTGCGCTTCGGGATCCCCGCCGGCTTCGAGATGTTTTTGAGCGTTACCGCCTTCAACCTCTTCGTACAATTCATGCAATCCTACGGTACCGTGGTGGCCGCTGCGGTCACGATCGCCTTTAACTGGGATATTGTGGCGTTCATTCCCATGCTGGGGATGAGTCAGGCCACCACCGCTCTGGTGGCTCAGAACATCGGTGCCGGAGACCGGGAGGAGGCGAAGCGCTCGACCTACGTCGCACTGCGGGTTGCCTGGCTATACTCCGGCTTCATGGTGCTTCTATTCGTGTTCGGCACCCGCTACCTGGTAGGAGCGTTCACCTCCGATTTCGGTGTCAATGCCGGACAGATCGCTTCTCTGGCTGTTGTAATGCTCAGGCTGGCCGCTCTGTACACTTTGGCGGATTCCGCCCAGCTGGTTTTCACGGGGGCTCTGCGCGGATCCGGTGACACCCGATGGGTCATGCGGATGTCCATCGGGCTGCACTGGGTATTCTCCGGGACAGCCATCTTCCTGATTCGATTTATCCAAGCGGATCCCGTCACCGTCTGGGTAGTGTTCATCGCATTCGTCATGGGGTTGGGGCTGGTGATGTTCCTGCGCTTCCGCAGCGGCAAGTGGCGGCAGATCGAGCTCATCTCTTGACCGCCTGCCTGGCATCATGCTACAAAAGCTCTATCATATCGGATCATGAAATCATCGCCAAAAAGACAACTGAAGATAAACAAGCTCCGGCATAAAGAGCTGGTGCTCTCCAGGCAGACCATGATCAACATGTTCAGTCATTCCCCCGACCCGTATATGACGGTGCTGTACTACATGGATATCACCCGGCTGAAAGCGTACCTCCACGAATTGAGAGAGAGTACCGGCAAAAGGATCACTCTGACCCATATGATGAACAAGATCATCGCCCTCATCATCGACGAAAACAGGGTGTTCAACCGGGTGGTCCTGGACAACAATATCTACGAGCTCGAAGAGATCCATATAACCAATACCTTCATGCTGCCGGGAGTTGGGAACACTCTAACCACTTTTATCGTTGAGAATCCCCATGAAAAGTCTCTCGGACAGCTCGTGAATGATTTCGATTTTTTGAAGAAACAAAAGCGGAAAGAGCACAAGGAAAATCCGAGGGACTACCTCAATTTCTTATCCAGAGTATACGGAAGAACGAAGCTGTATAAGCTGATCAGCGAAAAACGAGCGTTCAAGATCGTGTATCAACGAGGAATCAACTCGAATATCGGAATTTCCAATGTCGGATACGGCGGAACGGCTGACTTTATTATCGTGAAACCTGTAATCTTTTTCCTGAGAACGATATTAAGGGTCAGCGTGCATGGATCGATAAAAACTCCGATGCTGGACCACGGCAAGTTCATTACAAAAGAGATGATTCCCCTGACAGTTTCGGCGGATCACCGCATCGTCGATGGATACCATCTGCACCTGTTCGGAAGCTCTCTCAACCGCATCACCTCCGAACCGGAGAAGTATCTGTAGCGCTGAAAGATCCTATCTTGAGGCGGGGCGCCGCCGCCGTATCCACGCTCGATTTTCGCCTCAGAAACTGAACTCGATACCGGCCCGGCCGAGGCAATTCCACCAGCTCTCCCCCGGTTCATTCGCGAACCTGCGGGAAGCGGAGACCTCCAAGACAAGGAACAACCTGTCGTTCGGAGTCCAATCGCCGCGAAGATCGGCGCCTGCGGAGAACACCCGGAGTGGAACTCCAGAAAGAGTTCCTGCCAGGGTGAGGGCCTCCCGCTGGATATACAGATCCTGGCGGGCAAAGGCCCCGACCTCCAGCGACACCTGCCGGTGCGGGCTCCAAGCCCAATCGCCGTTGACGGCGAAGAACAGATAGCTCTCGCTTCCCTCTTCAACAGGCAGAGGAGCGGCCAAGCGATTGGCGTCGGACCACCGTACTCCCCCCTCTGCAGCGATCGACCAATCGTGAAAATATCCGATCAGACCGCCCGCCGACACTTTTAGAGACCCGAGAAAGTCATCCCGGTTTTCATCGGTTTCCCCACCGCCGGTATCGTAGAGAAACCACTCCGTCCACCTCTCCCAACCGCCGAGAATCTCCAGTCCATAACGAATCCGTATGGAGGGATGTGCTTCCAGGGCGAGGGTGAGCCCCTGAAACAGGGAGTCTTCGTTTGTCTCGGACTGATTGAGGTAGTATCCCCTATACGTGACCGAAGCCCGAAGATCTTCCCGTTGGCCCTCATATCCGATCCGCCAATCCGGACGAAGGTACGGAGACTGACCTTCCAGGGTTCCTGTCAACGAACCGCTGAGCCCGCCCTCCCCAAAAAGGAGTCCCGCGGGACTCTGGATCAGGGCATCGATGGATAGAGTGTGGGAGTCGTAGAGCCGCTGACTGTCACCCACAGTACGGTCGAGATTGCTGCTGGCGTAGAAAGCCAACGAGGCGCGTTCCGCAAGCAGGCTACGCCAGGACAGTAGGCCGCTGGCCCTCACGGCTGCTTCCCCGCTCCCATCGGCGGTGAGTAAACCCTCCCCGTACACACCGAAAATCAGTGTGGGCGCGTATCCGTGGAGCGGAAGACGCACTGCAAGTACGAGGACGATAGGGAGGGTCCACCTGAACCATCTCCTGCTGCAGGACAACATTTTTTCTAATAGATCCATTTCTCCAGTTCCTCGATCCTCTTCACTTGTTTCAAATGCTCCTCGATCCGTCGGACCAGCTCCTCGGGCGCGATTCGTCGTCGTCGCCCCGTTGCTAAAAGATCCATCACTCCCATGAAGCTGTCCGCGGAAATCGATGACCTAAGGAGCGCGCCGATCAAGCTGAAGGAGGGCTCCTGGCCAAGCCCCCACTCTTTCAGTGCAGCGTACAGATAGGTGGCGGGGCGGAAATCCCCCACCCGGGAACGACAGAGGAGAATCAGTCTCTCGATTTCCGTTTCCGAGATCCCGCCGGCCAGCAGGTTGGCCGTTCGGGCCCAGGAAGCTCGATCGGCAAGCACCTGTTCTCCCCCCTCGACACGGAGAATCAGAGCTCGAGCTTTCAGCAGGCCTTCACGCTCCCGCTTCAAGGCATCGAGCACCCTTTGCGCCGGGATCCGCTTGGCAATGCCCTCCTCCAGCTTGGGGACGAGGAGCTCGGCAGGAAGATCGGCACGATCCGTTTCGGTGAAAAAGGAAATAATCGAAGCTTTTTGTCTTTCCGAGTATCTGCTCTTCTCAAGGTTCTTGGTGATGGCGGATTCAACATCCTGCCCGGAGACAGGGATAGCGGCAAAGAGGGAAAAGACAATCAAGCAGCCAATGAAGGAAAACTGCGGGAAGCGTCGGCCTCCCGCAGCAAAGAGTCTTATCACAGACAAACCACTCCTCTACAACACTTCGGGCTTTCTCTTACTTGTTCGGATTTGCCTTGCCGGGAGGACCCTGGGGTCCCGGCGGCACCAGCAGATCCTCAGGTCGGCTGTTCCGCTGTTCCTGATCCCTGGCCCTGACCAACTGCCTGGTTTCCAGATGCAAGGCCGTCTGCAGCTCTTCCCGCAAACGGGCTCGGATCAGATCACCCGTTCCGGTTTCTGTACCCTCTTCTTTGCGCAATCGAACTCTGGACAGCTCCTCAAGGGCTTCCCGGGTACCGTTCAAGGCGGTACGGATAATCATCGGCTCGCTAAAACCGAGGGCCCGCATCTCCTGAGCCATTACAGCCACTTCCTTAACCAGGTGAGCCTGTTCATGGGGGCCGATCTGCTCCTCTGCATCCTTGGCGTACTCCAGGCAGAGAGCAACCATCTTGGCATCCTCAACCTGGGCCTGGCTCCAATCCACCTCCTGCTTGATGAGCTCCTGAATCTCCTCAGGGCTCCAGTCGTCTTTCTGCAACAGTTCCCGCAATGCCTCCAGAAAGTCGGGGGCGCTGTCTGCCACCTGACTCCACAGCGGCAGGGCAAACAGGAACAGCACCACCACAATACCGATCGCTAATTTTTTCATCCTCATTCTCCTTCCTATGCTTTAAATCTGCAAGACAGAATTGACTCCGCCGAAGCCGTCTTCGACCTGAAGGGGAGCCTCGGGGTCCGGGATCCAGTTCTCTCCGTCGATCAGGAACTGATACTGATGCTCCTCACCCTTCTTCAGGGGGATCTCGATCTCCCATACCCCGTCCCCATCCGGATCCTTGAGTTTCTGTGTCTCCGGATTCCACTGGTTCCAGTTGCCGACTACGGAAACCTCTCTCGCATCGGGAGCTTGAAGCTCGAAACGGACAACAATCGTCTCCACTGCGGAGCGCCCCGGCGCACGCAGAACCAGCAGGAATCCCAGAGCAACCAGGAGCAGGGCCGCGGCGGGAATCCCGACCCAGGGCAGCCATGCCTTGCTCCGAATCGGTGCCCCGCTGGCCAAACGCTCGACAATCCGTTCCGCCAGGCCGAAAGGGGGTTGTCGCTTGAGCGGTTTTCCTTCGACCAGCAAAAGGGCTGCTTGCAGGCGAGGGCCACAGCGTGAACAGCTTTCCCCATGCTGCCGTAGTGACGGCGGGCATGACGGATCGTCCCCGTTCGTCCAGTCGTGATCGAGCCACTGTTTGAACTCTTCGCTCCACTGTTCGCAGGTCATCTCTGTCTCACTCCAATTCTATATACGCCTGAGGCGGTCAGAGGTTTCATTCCCAGCCGCTTCCGGCAAGAAAATCGATCATAGCCTTGCGGGCTCTGTGAAGATAGGTTTTCACAGTTCCTTCGGGAATTCCCAATACCTCTGATACCTCCTGCACGGAAAGGTCCTGGATCTGCCTGAGGACAAATACCTCCCGGTGCTCGGCGCGCAAGGTTTCGAGAGCCTGCTGAGCCAGCCGTTCTCCCTCCCGAAGCTCGCTCTGCTCAACAGGATTCCCCTGCTCCGAGGCGACTGATTCCAGGATTCGCTCCGGTTCCGAAGACACGATTCTCAGCCGGCTGCGGCGTCTTCGTCTGCGCTCCAGGGAGCGAAGATGGTTCACCGCGATCGTGTACAGCCAGGGAAAGAAACGTTTGTTGATTCGAAAGCGAGACAAATTTCTGAAGGCTTTCTCGAGTATATCCTGAACGGCATCTTCAGCTTCCTCCCCCTCTTCCAACAACCGGTAGGCCAGGGAGTATAGTACAGGAGTATATCTTCTGACGATCGTCTCAAACGCAGCAGGATTGCCCTGCAGGGCCGCTTGAACTGCCCAGAGATCTTCGGCGTCCTTGTGTTTCTGACTTTGCATACCTATCCTGGTAATATACGCTGTTTTTATCCGCTGGTTTCAAGAAAATTGCAGGAACTGCCGGGACGGGATTGAGGTTAATTCTGTTCCACGACCGTGTATCGGGCTAAAAGTTCATTACTTTTTCTTGCAAATAGGCTTAGCCCGTTTTATATGGAGGCAGCATTCGATCAGGTCATGTGGCAGCACCAGAGGCGGTAACGCGGGACAAGGCGATTGACCGGGGTCAACCTTTCTTCAACTCTTTATAGCGGGCTCTCATAGGGCGGGTAACGGCATCAAAATACATCCGATACCTCAGTGATGTACGTACCTGCTCTAGATACCTCTTTCCCACGAGGAGCCATCGGTCCACATATTTAAGGGCGTCGAAAAACAAAGTCAGGACCATCCTGCGGCCGCGAATCAAGAAAAGTGAGTCCATGACACCCACAACCCAGCCGATGGCGCGTTCGAACGCCCTGACCAGAACGTTTACCAGATACAACACATGTCTAACCAGCATCGATAGATCCTCCTTTGAGCAGTCCCCGGCCGAGAAAGTCCGTTAACCTCAGGCTGCGCAGCGGGAAACCCCTCTGTTCCGACAGTTTGCTGTCCTGGACCGGGAACAACCGGGCGGCAAGATCCGGAAGCTCCCGGAGCTCGTGCCTGCAGGCGGCCTGAAATCCCAGGTTCATTGCCAGGTGCAGGAGAGGAAAATCGAGATGGTTGGGCAGGCGCCGAAGCAGAGCCGACGTCTGGGAAAAAGTTTTCAGAACCCAGAGCCTGCCGGCCTGAAGCTCGAAAGGCGTCATGTTCCGGGGCTGGTATACGACCGTGGAATGATCGTAGTAGCGCCAATCCTTGGAGAGCAGCCGCCCCTGTTCCTTGAAGGTGCGGAACACTTCGGTTCCCGGATAGGGGGTAAGTACATTGATCGAAGCGGAGCTGATGCGGTTTTTCTCGAGAAAATCAAGAGTCTCTGGAAAGGTATCCTTTGTGTCACTGTCAAAGCCGAAGATCATTGAGGCATGAAAGTAGATGCCAAAGTCCTTTACCTTCTGGACCGCTTCACCGATCTTGTCCACATCTTTGATCGCCTTGCGCATCCGATTAAGCTGCGTCTGGGATACGCTCTCCAGACCAAAGAACAATCCCTTGCATCCGCTCTGGCTGGCCAGCCTCATCATCTCCTCGTCCTTGATGAACGACACGGATGCCTGTCCGACCCACTTGATCTTCAGCGGTTTGATGGCTTTGAACAGCTGTTTGGCATAACCGGGATCTCCGATGATATTGTCGTCGAGGAAGATGAAGATCTTGCCGCCGGATTCTTCAATATCCCGAACTACGTTGGCGACGGGCAGATGCCTGATTCGTCGCCCGAAGATATCGTGGACGCAGCAAAACTCGCAGTTATAGGGGCATCCCCGGGTAGTCATCACCGGGACCACATCGAAAAGTCTCTTTTTCGTATTTCTGCGGTTGCCCATACTTACGTAACGCTCTAAGGACGGATAGGGCTGGTGATACACCCTCTGCACCTTGCGCGCCTGAACATCCGCAACCACCTGTTCCCACACTCCCTCCGCCTCGCCCACTACTACAGCGTCGGAATACTGGAGGGCTTCATCGGGTAGTAAGGTTGGGTGCACTCCCCCGAGCACCACGGTACGGCCACGCTTCCTGTACTCCCGAGCCAGGTCGTAGGCCCGGTTAGCGTTGGAGGTCATACAGCTGATCCCCACCAGGTCGCACTCCTCCTCCAGATCTATCTCTTCTATCTCTTCTTCGAGAATGCGCACTTCATGCTCCGGCGGGGTCAGGCCGGCAATCAAATGGAGGGCGAGCTGAGGGATCATCAAGTACTTCGGCTTCTTGAAGCGAGGATCCTTACACGGGGAAACCAGCAAAATTTTCATATGCAGCACCACCTGTCGTTGTCGGAGAGCAGGACTCTCCGCAATAAGACCGTACTCGCCAACAATGACGTATATTGTGGATTCATTCAAGTGGCGTAAGCCTAGACATTTACAAACGGATTGACTTTCTCTAGTCAAAGCAGTATTTTAGCGTTCAATACATTCAGAAGCGGGTCTCCTGAAGGAAAAAAGAAAAATGAGACCCGATCATTACGGTTTTGCGTATTGTACCGGCGGGGCCAACCGACCAGACACTTGTTCTGCTCCTTTGACGGTTCGTAGCAAAAAAGATGATGATGAGTTTCTCTAGGAGGAGAACATGAACAAAAAACTTTACGTGGGCGGCCTGCCCTATTCTGTTACCGACGAGCAATTGGTAGAGCTCTTCGAGTCCCACGGAACGGTGGAATCGGCAAAGGTCATTACGGATCGATACACCGATCGTTCCCGGGGCTTTGGTTTCGTCGAGATGGGTACCCAAGCGGAGGCCGAACAAGCCATTCAAGCGCTCAACGGCAGCGAACTCGACGGTCGCAGCTTGACCGTGAACGTCAGCAAGCCGAGGGAAGATCGGTCCCGCAGCGGCGGCGGCGGCGGTGGCGGCGGTGGCGGCGGTTCACGAGACCGCTGGTAGTCCCAGACTAAATACCACTATAAATACGCGGGGGTCAGGTCGGTTTGACCCCTTTTTTTTTCTGCCCGGCGGCGACCGTTCCAGTCGATTTCTGATCTACGGGTCCAAATACCGGCTTTCCGAGTGGCAAGGAGCGGTTCTCGGCGTACAGCTCAAGCGCCTGGAAGCTCAAGGGACGAAACGCTTCGCCCACGCACGGCTTTTGGACCAGCTTCTCGGGGAGATCGAGGGCATCACACCGCAGGCGCTGGATGAACGCTGCACTCACAACGGTCACTACGCCTATATCTTTCACTACGATCGTGGAGCCTTTGGCGGGCTTCCCCGCGAACGTTTCATCGAGGCTCTCAAAGCCGAAGGCATCCCGGAACAGGCCAGCTATCCCCCCCTACACAGCCTTGATCTGTATACAAGCGGCGCCTACCAGCAGCGTTTATTACCGGAAGACCGGTGGGGCGAGGAGCGGGACATTCAAGAGATCGCCGGGGCGATCGGCAAGATCCGGCGGCACGCATCAGAGCTTTGGAGTTCCTGAACATGTCTGCGATGTCGTTTCTCAGCGTAGCAGAGGTAGGTTACGTAACCCTCATTTTGATCATTGTTGGTGCTGTCTTCTGTCTTCTCAGCTATCTCTTGCGTTTGTTGACGCACATATCCGTATATAGAAAGGGAGCCGAGATTCTACCCTTTCCTGTTCTCTTGATCTTTACCTTTCTCGGTTATTTCGGATGGGGATATTGGAGTGCGGCTGATCCGGTTAAAATGAACATCTTTTCCTCAATTTCCATACCCATCGGCGTCGTTTTGACGGCTGTTGGATTCGGTTTGTTTCTCTACTCGGAAATGAAGAAACACGGGGTTGGAGAAGAGGAAGCTCTCGTGACAACGGGGATCTACTCGAAGATCCGGCATCCCATGTATATCGGGCTGATTTTGCTGCACGTCGGGTATCCCTTCATCTTCAAAAGCTTCGCCGCCTGCCTTTCTACGATTCTCTGGGCAAGCTTCATCGCTATCTGGAAGCGTTTCGAAGAGAAGAATCTGGAACGACGCTTCGGTCAGAAGTATATCGACTACAAGAGGCAAACCTGGTTCTAACGGCCGCTACTACGAGCGGAAGGCCTCGATATAGCTGTCCGCATAGATCTGCTTGTTCATCACCAGCTCGGCTGTGAGCAGGGCGTTGACCAGATCCTCGTCGGTTACGTCGCAGATCACCGCATCCAATCCGTTGGCCACTAACATGACCGCGAAGGTGCGGTTGATCAGCTTCTTCTGGGTGGTACCATTGGCGATGTTGGACAGCCCGCAGACGATGTGGGGCGGCGGATCGCTGAACAACCTGAACTGGCTGGCCCCTGACAGGATTTCCTGGGCCTGCTCCTGCATATACTTCAGGGGCATGACGATGGGATCGAGGAAGAGCTGCTCCGGATTGATGCCGAACTCCATGGCCTTGGCTAATAGCTTACCCGCGTTCTCCACCCTCTTGTCTGCAGTCTTGGGGCTGCCCGCCTCGTCCATGGCCAGTCCAACGATCGAGGCATTGTACTCGGCCACGATTGAAAACATGGCTTCCATCTTCTCATCCACCGCGGTGGTGGAGTTGATCAGCGGCGGTTTTTTGCATAGGGGAACCGCTTCCTTGAGCATAACAGACTTGTTGGTGTCGATGGAGATGGGAAGATCGCTGGCGGCCTGGACCTGCTCGATCATCCAGCAGAGGTCTTCCGGCTTGCTCGATACCGCCCCCAGATTCACGTCTAGATAGGTGGCGCCGGCTTCTGTCTGCTTGACCGCCCACTTTTTGATCACATCGGCGTCCTTGTTCTCCACCGCCGCCTTGACGTCCTTGAAGCCGGTGTTGATTCTCTCTCCAATGAAAATCATGAATATTTCCTCCTTAGTAATTGGTAAAAAACGTGAAACCCGGTCTTTTTTAGCCCAGCGCGTGAGTTAGCCATAGAACTGCGCGATCGTGGCTTGGACGTTCTTGATCGCCTCCGGGTGAGCCATGATCATGATGTCCGCCCCGGCCTGCAGATACACAGACGCACAGGAGGCCTCCCACATCGGTCCCCGCTTGGCCAGCTTGCCCCAACCGGGAAGCACGTCATCGTCCACCACCGCTTCCTTGATGCGCCACACCTCACCGCCGACATCGCATATCTGGGGCAGCGCCATGAGCTTGTCGCCCTTGAGTCCGGCAATCCGGCAGCGCTCGAGAATCGTGTACACGTAGTCGAAACCATATCCCAATGCAGCGGTGGTCTGGAACATCACCACGTCATGGAGACCGAATCCCGCATCCTGTAAGAGGATATTGACCTGCTTACCGATGTTGATGTCTACCGGCGCTTCAGCGATGATCTTGTGTTTGTCTGACTTGCAGATCGCCACCACGGTCCGGTAATTGCTCTCCTTGGCCGATCCGATCAGGCAGTTCTCTCCCTTAGCGGCTTGGGAGCACTCGGGCATCACGATGTTGTCCTTCTCGTCATCCCCGCAACCCCAGATGATCAGGGGCACGTCCACGGTCTTGAGCACATCTTCGACGACCTTGGCGCAGTCCTCGGGAGATGCGTTTTTGCCGGCCGGGTTGGCACCGACCATCTTGAGGCTGATCAGATCCACACCGTACTCCTGGACGCACTTTTGAGCCCACTCGGCGGGGGAATTGATCTCCTTGCCGATCGCATTGATCAGGACATCAGGCCATGCCGGAGGCGTGTCGGCCACAAAACCGGCGATCACCGGTTTGTTGGGATCTTCCCCCTCGAAGGTGAGAAAGGGCAGGGTTGTTTGACCCCCCACCGTAACCGTCTTGGCCCGTGTACCCCCCTCGTCCTCTGTCGCTCCAATGGTGACCGTGTTGATTTGGGCCATCCACTTCTCACTCACATCAGGGATCTGCATCTTCACCTCCTACAGTGTCAATTATGGTCTGTATTGTTTTCATGATGGGCGCACCGTTGAGGCTGTTCAAAGGCTCGCCCCGGAATATCACATCTTCCAGCTTCTCGTCGTAGGGAATATCTATCAGATGATCCATACGAAAGGTCTTCAGGCGTTCCTTGAAGGTCGCCATTTTGCTTTCGGGGATCATGTTCGTAACGATGTATTTTTTGCGAATTCGATTATCCAGATCCTCGGTGATGGCCTGGATCTTCTCGGCGGATCGCAGAGACAGAGGATTGTCGGTGACCACGACCAGCAGGGCGTCGATGTTCCGGGTCGTACGGCGGCTGAGGTGCTCGAGGCCCGCCTCATTGTCGAACACGACCCACCTGTACGACGGAGCCAGATCTTCCGAGAACTTGCGGATCATGTTGTTCAGTGCGCAGTAACAGCCCGATCCCTCGCCCCTTCCCATGGTGATCAAGTCGAAGCCGGCCGCCTCTTCGATGATCTGGTGCAGGCTCGTCTCCACGTAGTTGGCTTTTATCATGCCGGCGGGCAGCTTCTTGATCTCTTCGAGCACCTCCTCCCGGAGATCGCCGATGGACTGTTCCGGCTGCACTCCGAGAAGGTCCCCCAGATTTGAATCCGGGTCGGCATCCACCGCTAAAATCGGCCGCTTGCCGTTCAGCACGAGCTGGGTGACCAGCAGGGCCGCGATCGTGGTTTTTCCCGTGCCCCCTTTACCGGCAACAGCAATGCTCTTAGGCAAGGTGCCCGCTCCTTTGAAAGATTTCAATATCCGTGTGGGGAAGAAACATCGCCTTCTGGAACTCTTCAACGTAATCGTTGGCGCCCATCAGATCGTAGTAGGTCGTGTCCTGCCTGATTTTTTCTATCTTGTAGAGGGCCTCCTTGTAGAAGGCCACGATCTTCGCTCCCTTTATAGATGTGTTTCCAACGAACTCGATCCTGCTCCTTTCGATGTCGGGAATCAGACCGATGGTGATTGCATTCTCGATGTTGATGTAGGTCCCGAAGGCACCGGCGATGTAGAAATGCTCGATCTGCTCGAAGCGCAGATCCAATCGGCCGAGAAGGATCTTCATGGCCGCGAAAATCGCCGCTTTGGCCGTGATCACGTTTTCGATGTCCAACTCGCTGATGTACACAGCCCGGCCGTTGCGAACCTCCGTCTCCTCCACCAGGATGAAGCGTTTGATTCCTTCCACGGTCACGACTCCCGGCCTGCCCTCCTCGATGAAGATACCGGAACGGTTGATGTATCCTTGGTTCAGGAGAACCGCGACCGCATCGATAATCCCGGATCCGCATATACCCTTGGGCGGCTTTTCATCGATGGTTCTGTACTTAATCTTTCCGCCCTCAACGTAGACCCTTTCGATGGCGCCGGCCTCGGCCCGCATGCCGCAGCCTACGCTGGCTCCTTCGAGAGCGGGGCCCGCCGAAGCCGATGTGGCTACCAGCCAGTCGCTGTTGCCGATGACGATCTCGCCATTGGTGCCGATATCCATCAGCAGGCTGAGCTCGGGGCTCTCGTTGATCCGCGTAGAGAGGATGCCCGCGGTGATATCGCTTCCCACCCAGCCGCTGATGGCGGGCAGGCTGTACAGCAACCCCCGGGGATTTATGTTTAATCCGACCTCCACGGCCCGTAGAGGGGGCGCAGAGACCGTGGCGGCCACGTAGGGTTTGCGGCGGATGTTCTTCGTGCAAAGGCCGAGCAGGAAATGTCCCATGGCTGTATTACCTGCACAGACTATTGCCACGATGTCTCCGAGCTTCACCCTGTTGGCGTCGGCCAGCTGTTCGATCAGCCCGTTGATGTCGTCGACGAGCAGTTTCTGAAGCTCGTCTACCCCCTTCTGCTCGGCGGTGATCATGCGCCGGGTCACCTCCCGTCCGTAGATTCCCTGGGAGTTGAAACAGGCTCGGGCATCGACAGTCTCCATTGTTTTGGCGTTCACCAGGTGGGCAACGATCGTGGTGGTGCCCATGTCCACCACGGCCATGTAGGTGCGCTCCGAAGTATTCCCCCCCTCGATGTTCATCACCTCGGCGATGTCCCGGCGCAGGCCCACGGTGGCCGTGATCTTGTAGCCGTTCGCACGCAGAATCTCGGGCAGGTTCTTGATCATCTTCAGGCCCATCTGCATCGAACGGTAGTTCAGGGCGCTGCGAATCGCATCGTCGACCC
>CAZBXU010000049.1:0-20498 GCA_964495755.1 uncultured Spirochaetaceae bacterium
TAACCAAACCGTCTGTTTGGATTGTTTCAACGTGCTCCCGGTTGATGTCGTAGAGAAGCACCTGATGACCGGATTGGGAGAGCCTGCCCCCGAACAGAGAGCCCATGGCTCCGGCTCCAACGACGGCGATCTTCATTTGGCCAAATCCTTGTAAGCGGGGACCCCGTGCAGGCTCTCCGCCGCCTTCACCGCCTTCACCACGGCCCGGGCCATGACCCAGGCGGCGATGGCGCCGACTCGATTGGGATCCGCTTGCAGCTTACCGGTGGACATGCAGAAGGTCACGTCGCCGTCGCCAAGGGTGTGGATCGGAATAATCGTTCGGGCGTACCCGTCCTGGGCCATCATGGCCACCCGCGTGGCAATGGCCTTGTCGAGGCGGGCATTGGTAGCCACTACACCGATGGTGGTATTGGTAGGGAATCCCCCGTTGTACTGCTCGTTCTGGGTCGTGAGGAGCTTCATGGCTCCAGCCACACCCGTACGTTCGGGATTGAGGGTTCCGGCCAGTGTTGTTCCAGTCTCCGCATCGATGACATCTCCATTGCAGTTCACCACCACAATTGCACCGACTATCAGATCCCCGAACGAGAAGCTGGCGGCGCCCAAGCCGCCCTTTACCATCCCCCGAGCATTCCCCTCCAGGCGGCCGATAGCGGCTCCGGTACCTGCACCGACATTTCCCTGCTCAACATTCGTTTTGGAAGCATTCAAGCAGGCGGAATAGCCCATGGCAGCATCGGGACGGACTCGATGATCGCCAAAAGCCAAATCGTTCAGCGCGGCAGTCGCCACGATGGGTACTCTGGTCACACCGACATCGTAACCGATCCCCTGCTCTTCGAGGTAGCGCATCACTCCCCCGGCGCAGTCCAACCCATAGGCGCTGCCGCCAGTAAAGACCACCGCGTGGGCTTCTGTGACTACATTTTCCGGGCGCAGGCAATCGGTTTCCCGGGTTGCCGGAGCGCCACCTTGGACATTGACGCCGGTGGCTGCACCGTTCTTACACAAAATAACGGTGCAACCTGTACCGGCTTTCAGATCCTGGGCATGACCCACTTCTATTCCGGGAACATCGGTGATTGAATCGTTCACAATTTAGCTCCTGGTAGCAGATATTCAACGCTTACGGCAGTTGTTTACTGCAAGGCTTGATTAAAAACCTAATGTAGATACAGCCCGGAGAATTGTCAACGCTCACCTTCCGACAATAGTTCCTTGATGTGAATCCCCTTTTTGTATAAAACTTCTCTCATCCAAGTACCAGAAAAGGAACAGACATATGAGTGACACATCCAAAGACATAAAAAAGGTCCTCATCTCCGATCTCTGGAGCATGAAGGAGAAGGGAGAGAAGATCTCGATGATCACCGCATACTCCTACCCTCAGGGATTGATCGTGGACGAGGCGGGGATCGATGTGATCCTGGTCGGAGACTCCCTCGGAATGGTGGAGCTGGGCTATCGAGATACCGTTCCGGTTACCATGGAGGAGATGCTCTCCCACACCAAAGCGGTGACCCGGGCGGTGAAGCGGGCTCACGTTGTTTCCGATATGCCCTTCATGTCCTACAACATCTCCGTCGAACAGGCTGTGACCAACGCCGGAATCCTCTATAAAGACGGGGTTGCCGACTCGATCAAGCTCGAGGGTGGTCAGGAGATGGCGGAAACCGTGGCGGCCATCCATAGAGCCGGCATCCCGGTGTTCGGCCACATCGGCCTGACCCCTCAAACCGCGGCTCTCCTGGGCGGGTTCAAGGTGCAGGGCAAATCCATAGACCAGGCCAAGAAGGTATTCGAGGATGCTACAGCCCTGGAAGAAGCTGGAGCCTTCGCTCTGATTCTCGAGGCGATCCCCAAAGAGCTGGCCGCCCTGATTACAGAGAAGCTCCGCGTCCCAACGGTGGGAATCGGTGCGGGTGTCGGCTGCGACGGACAGGTGCTGGTGCTTCACGACATGGTGGGGCTGTTCAAGCGCTTCACACCGAAGTTCGTCAAGGTCTACGCCGACGTTTACACGACTCAGGTCAAGGCGGTCGAGGAGTTTATCGGGGACGTACGTTCCGCCGACTTTCCCGGAGACGAGCACTCCTTCGGCATGGCTGCGGAGACCGCCGAGAAACTTCGAAAGGAGCTTCTGCCATGAAACGGATCGTCTTGGCGAAATTCCTGGTGTTCCTGGTGTTGCTGGCGGCGCCGGCCTTCCCTGCGCTCGCCCAAGAGCAGGGCGAAAGCTTCGATGATCTGTTCGAGGGGGAGATCCTCGAAGAAGAAGGCGGCGATGAGGCGGATCTGTTCGAAGAGGGCATCTTCGAAGAATCCACGGAACAGGGGGAGGCCGCCCCGGAGGAGGCTTTCCTGGTTTCCGAGCGGCTGGAGTGGGGGGGCAGCTTCGATCTGCTCTTCGATACTGAAGTAGAATGGGACGGGTATCCCGATTCCTGGGATATGCTGTTCAACGAAGGAACTTCCTTTCTCGCCTCCCGGCTGGCCGCGGATCTGTTCTTCGACGCCCGGCCGGAGCGGGATTTCCGGGTCTTCGGCAAGGTCAAGGCCGCCTACGAGTATCCCTACGACTGGGACATCGGGATCTTCGAGCTGTTCGCGGATTTCCAGTACAAGGACCTGCTGTTCTTCCGGGCGGGCAAGCAGACTATTCAGTGGGGCGTCGGCTATTTCTTCAGCCCCGCCGATGTGCTCAGCCTGGTGTCCATCGATCTGGAGGATCCGGAAGCGGAGCGGGAGGGGCCGATCGCGATCAAGACGCACGTCCCCTTTGCCGCCCACAACGCCTACCTCTACCTGGTGGCAAACGACATTGAAAAGCCCTCCGAGATCGCCGTGGCTCCCAAGCTGGAGCTGCTGTTGGGAAGCTACGAGCTGGGCATTGGAGGCTTCTACCAGGCCGATTTCGCCCCCAAAGGCATGCTCACCCTCACCGGTCCGCTGTGGGAGCTGGACCTGTTCGCCGAAGCCATGATCCAGTGGGGCTCGGACATTCCTTCCGTCGAAGACGAGCTTCTGTTCTCCGGTACGGCCGGCTTCGCCTACGTCAACCCCGATTGGGACCTCACCGTGGTCGCCCAGTACTTCTTCGACGGTCAGGGCTACACGGGTCAGCATTACCTGGCCGCCGGCGTCAACTGGTTCGAGCTTCTGGACTCCTCCTTCAGCATCCTGGTGCTCTGTCTGGCGAACCTCGGCGACGGATCGGGAATGATCATACCGAGTGTCACCTGGGGGCCGATCGAACACCTATCCTTGAGCACCGGCCTGCGCATCGGCTACGGCGAAGGCGGCTCTCTGGCCTACACCTTCAGTGTTTCCATAGGCGGCCTGTTCTAATACCGGAGGCACCTCATGAGCGATCGCCGCTCCTCCAAGGCGAAGACGCAGCATATCCTCAACCCGACGACCGGGGAAATCATTGCCGAAACAAAACGGCACACCGCAGCCGATCTGACAGCCGCGGTGGCCAGGGCGCGGGAGGCTCAAGCCGAGTGGTACGGAAGGGGTCTTGCCCGTCGCTCCCGGATCATCCGGGCTGTAGCTCCCCTGATCGCGGAGCGGGCCATGGAGCTGACCGACGCAATCTGCGCAACCACGGGAAAACCGAGAGTGGATGCTCTGGGAACGGAGCTGCTGCCCGCGGCTTTGCTCTGCCGCTACTACCCCAGATTGGCAAAACGCACGCTGCGCCCCAAACGCATAAAGGGCAGCTCGGTGCTGTTCTTCAACAAGCGTTCCCTGCTGGTACGAGAACCCTACGGCGTGATCGGGATCATCAGCCCCTGGAACTACCCCCTCGGCATTCCGATGCACGAGCTGGTTCAGGCTCTGCTGGCGGGCAACACGGTGGTGCTCAAGGTGGCCACTCAGAGCCAGCCGGTTGGGGAGGCCATGATCGATCTGTTCCGCGACGCCGGTCTGCCCGAAGGAGTGCTCAATCTAGTGCATCTGCCCGGCACGGTGGCGGGTAGAGCCTTTATCCGTTCGGGGATCGACAAGCTCCTGTTCACGGGGTCGACAGAGGTCGGCCGCCGGCTGATGGCGGAGGCGGCGGATCGGCTGCTGCCCTTGAGCCTCGAGCTGGGCGGAAACGATCCGATGATTGTGCTTCGCGATGCTCGATTGAGCCGCGCCGTGGACGGAGCGATCTGGGCGGGACTGTCCAACTCAGGCCAGTCCTGCGCCGCGGTGGAGCGGGTCTACGTGGAAGATCCTGTGTATGAGAAATTTCTGGAACTGCTCAAACACCGAATCGACCTTCTGCGCTTCGGGGACGAGATAGGTGCCCTCACCAGCTCGTCCCAGCTGAAGACGATCGACACCTTCGTAGAGGATGCTCGCAAGCACGGTGCCACGGTCTGGACTTGGAGCGGGCAACGTTCAGCCACCGAAGACAGCCGGGGGAAACCGCCCTACATCCATCCGCCGGTGGTTATCGAGAACGCGGATGAAAGCATGCTGGTTCACAGCCGCGAAATCTTCGGACCCGTGCTCGCGGTAAGAAAAGTGAAAAACGTCGAAGAGGCGCTGCGGTGGGCCAACGACTCACAGCTGGGGCTATGCGCCTCGATCTGGACGGAAAACCGGCATTTGGCTCGACAACTGGCAGCTCGACTACAGGTCGGGGTGGTCATGTTCAACGATCACCTGATGAGCCACGGCATGCCGGAAACACCGTGGGGCGGGTACAAGCAGTCCAGCTTGGGACGCTGTCACGGCGAACTGGGCTTCTTCGAGGTAACCCAAGCCAAGGTGATAGTGGACGATCTCCTGCACCGGTTGCCCAGGAACTTCTGGTGGCTTCCCTACGACGACAACCTCGAGCAGGGAGTGATCGGCGGCATCGACGCTCTGTTCGCCCGCTCCCCGGGCCGTCGCCTGCGCGGGCTGATCCGCTTGCTGAGGATTTTTCTAACCAGCTTCAGGCAGCCGAAGGACTGATCCCAAGGATTACGGGTTTTACATCTCATCATGCAAATCCTGCCGGCGGCGCTGCTGCTTAATCGCCGAGCGTTGTTTCTTTTTCCGAACCCGGCGCTCCCGGGCTGCGGCACTCGGTCGAGTTCGGCGACGTCGTCTGGGTCTCCGGGCAGCTTGCCGGACAAGAGCTGTCAGACGACCGACCGCATCCTGACGGTTCTGATCCTGGGAGCGAAAGCGTTTAGCCTCAATGACCAGGATACCCTCTTCGGACAGACGCCGTCCGGCGATCGTAATCAGACGGCTGCGAACCTCCTCGGGCAGGTTTGGAGACCGGAGGACGTCGAAGCGCAGCTGCACCGCCGAGGAGCTCTTGTTGACCTTTTGGCCTCCGGGTCCGGAGGCGCGGATGAACTCAAATCGGATCTCCCTCTCATCGATGGCGATCTCCGGGGTAATGGGTATGACGGCCATGACTTTAATTTGTATCCATACTATCTGCGGGGAGGTGGGGCAGGTCCTTTCCCCGTGGCGCAAAGCGGTAGCCGACTCCGTGCACCGTCAAGATATGGAGCGGCTGGGCGGGGTCCTCCTCTATCTTCTTTCGCAGGTTGGCGATGTGCTGATCAAGGGTACGGGTCGTACCCTCATATCGCAGGCCCCAGATCTCATCCAGGATTTCCGCGCGATCCAGAACCTGCCCGGAACGACTGTTGAACAGGCTCAGAAGCTGAAGCTCCCTGGCTGTGAGAGCGAAGGTCCTTCCCTTTTTTGTTCCTTCCAGCTTTTGCGGATCGATCCGCACATCCCCGAACGACAGCTCTTCGCACCGCCCCACTTCCCGTACTCGGCTTCGGCGCAGCAGCGCCCTGATTCGGGCCAGGAGCTCGCTTACCCCAAAGGGTTTCACGACGTAATCATCGGCTCCCAGTTCCAACCCGGCTACCTTGTCCGGTTCCTGCCCCTTGGCGGTGAGCATGAGGATCGGCGTTTCGGCATCCTTTTTTCGGATCCGCCGACAAACTTCGTAGCCGCTGATTTCCGGAATCATGATATCCAGCACGATGAGATCGGGCTTCCTTCTCCGGTACAACTCGATCGCCTGGTTGCCGTCCCGGGCGGCATCAACCAGGTAGCCCTCGCCGACCAGCAAATCTTCGAGTCCCATAACGATGGCCGGGTCATCCTCTACAATCAAGATTCGCTCCGCCACTGCTTCCCCCTCACTCCAGCCCGTTCGCTACGGGAAGTTGTATCCGAAAGATGCTTCCTCCCCCCTCCCTGGGGAGGTACAGCACATCTCCGCCGTGATCACCCAGGATGCGCCGGGTTATGGAGAGCCCCAATCCGCTCCCCCGCACCTTGGCGGTGAGAGAGTCGTCTCCTCGGTAAAACTCCTCAAAGATACGCTTAGCTTGGGAGGGAGGAACGCCCTTGCCTCGGTCCATCACATCGACACAGGCCCATGACTCCACCTGATGGATCTCCACCTCGATGACCTTTCGTTTCCCGGAGTATTTCTCCGCGTTCGAGAGGAGATTCAATACGGATTGCTTCAAGCTTTCAGGGTCAGCCTGGACCCATACCTGACCGGTCACGTTGTCCTTTGAACATCTGGTCCGCAGTTCAAGTTGAAAGCCGCTCTGCTCGTACCGTGGGCGTTGACTTTCCAACAGTTCGGTACATAGCACAACCAAATCGAGGCGTTCCATGGAGTAGTGCTTACCTCCCTGCTCCATCCTGGAAAAATCAAGAACATTGTTGATCAGACGGGTCAGCCTCTCCGATTCCGACACCATGAGAGAGAGATACTCCTGCTTCTTGTTTTCACTTCGCTGTCGGCCTTCCAGAAGCATCTCGGCAAACATACGGATCGAGGTAAGGGGTGTTTTCAATTCGTGAGACACATTGGCTACGAAGGTCGTCTTCTGACGGGACAGGACAACTTCTGCCCGCACCGTTCTCAACACCACGGTACCGCCGATCAAAATCGACACGAAAAGCAGAGAAATCAGCACCCACAGTATCTTTGTAATCCGACCGGCCCGGGAAGAGACAAGCAGGGGATCGGTAAGATAGGCCGCCGCTTCCCAAAGGGGCAGCAGAGCACTGAGCTCCCGGGCCACAAAAGGCCGGCGGTAGTCTCGAGCCTCCGTTTCCTCGGGGGCCGCCAAGGGTCGCCCCTGTTCATCGACAAGTGTGAGGATGCGCACGGCGGTGTATACATCCGGTATCAGAGCGATCAGCCGTGCGCGCAGCTCGGAGTCCGAGAGCACACACCCGATGATCCGCCCGTCGGGCAGCTTCTTCCAAAACAGCACAGACAGGCGGTTTTCGACGAAACGGGGAATCAGTCCGAGATCTCTATCGGTAGTAATCTCATCGAGGCGCAGGTCTCTGGAGATGAATATCGACGGCGGGGGTTCTTCCTTGTCCACAGATCCGCTGGCGGAAGGAAGGACGATCCTCGATTGGGCTTTCCGCCCTTCTTCCAACGCCTGCTCGTAGATCTTATCCTGCACTTCCTCGCTCATCTCGAATTGACTCTTGGCCTGTTGAAACTCCACGTGCCCAATTTTTTTCTCACCCTCCGCGGCGGGGATGATCTCATCCTTGTAGGCCAGAGCGATGTTTTCATACACAGGCACCTCGAGACGATTGCTCAAAAAATCACTGTTCCAGCGCAGGAAGGACAGCTGCTCGTCACTTAAGGCTCCGTTGCCGCGAGGCCAGAGGATCTCAAACTCAGGTGAGAGGAGAAAGGGTGAGCTTACCAAGGGGGATGCGTCCCGCCAACCTTTCAGCACCGATTCCATGGCAACCGGCGGTTCGAGGGGGGCGGAGTCGGCCAGCTCGCCTTCAATCCGACCGAGCTCCGTCTCCGCCAGCGAAACCAGATAGGTCACTTCGGCGAGCAATGTCCCTTCCAGCTGTTTCTCGATGTAGGCCTCTTCCCGGTTGATCGAGCGTACTGCAATTACCGCCAGCAGAACCCCGGGTACAAGGACAACCAGACCAAAGACCCAGCCGAGGTGCTTTGCGCGTCCAGGGTATCTCATTTCGCCCCTCATCTTCCCACCCTTCCTCGGTTTATGCAAGCCGTGGGAGTTCTCTCTTAGAAGCTTCGCTCCGATGTTTCATCATGGGGAACGGCACCCAGGTGAAGCACCGTGTCCCTGTAGGCCAGCGAGCTGACCGAAAGTTCGTTCAGATCTCCGGAATATTCAAAACCCAGATCGACACCCCGACGCTGACCGTACTGCATCCACCGCAGGGTGTTCAACAATTTCTCAGCCCTGTCTCCGGACAGGGTTGTCTCTTGTTCATTTCCAGCCATGGCGAAAATGCAGGCTCTGATGATCTTGGGCCAGAGTTCTCGGAATAGATCGGGATCGGAGAAGATATCTACACCGATGATCCGATCACCCAGACCAATGACAACACCTACTGTATCATTTTCAAGCAGAGGCAGATCCTTGAACTGATGCTCTACATCGGAGACAAGCTTTGCCACTTCCTCGGTTCTGAAGGCGTCCTGATAGGCTTCCGTATCGGAGCTTACCCCCATCCTGCGGTTCGACTCGGCAACCTTGTTCCAGATTTTCGACTGGTTGTTTCCCGACGAGCTCTGAGCTGCCCCGCGCATCGTGTACGTTCCCAGGTTTTTTTCGCTCTTGAACTGTCCGGAGACGTGGCGCCAGCGCCCCGCCTCGACACAGTACACCGGCAGGAGCAGGCGCTTTCTGTAGGGGGCGATCAACACATCCCGCGCCACGATACGGTCCTGTTTACAGCCGCTGAGGATCTCGCCTCCCATGATGAAGATCCTTTTGTCACTCCGGTTGCTAACAACGACCCAAGGCACATCTCCCCCGTCTTTCTCCCGGATCTCCAGGACACCCTCCTCTAGAGCCTGGTCCAGAGTCAGGTAGGAAGCGTCTTCCGCCGGCTTCGCCTGGCGGAAATACACGGGTACCACGGTGAGGTTGCGGTGGGTTGCAGGCTCCCCCGCCTCCAACTGCCCAACGAATTGCCGGATCGCGTCGGGAGACTGGGAGAAAGCCCTGGCCCCGGTAAACAGAATCCCGATCAGGGCCATAACGAATACTGCTGTTCTCTTCATCCTTTTACCTCCTAGTGTAATAACTCACTACAAGGGTAGCAGCCCTCTCGCTGCGGCTTGTCACCAGGGTGTAAAAGGTTTGTAAAAAATTTGTAAAGCGCCGGGAGTGTATTTTACCTGGATTCTAGTCGTCTCCCATCTTCTCGAACTCATCGACCGGGATCGGGGCCACCCACCAGGGCAAGCGCATTTGGAAACCACTACTCGAGGTAGCCATGATCCCATCAATCTTGGTACTTTCTTTGGTAGGCTCTTATGCCCTCCAGGGACAAGCGATCATCGCCGCAACCTTTGATATGGGTGTTGCTCTTGGATTGGGCATACTGGAATATTTTTTAAAAAAAGCGAATTATCCGATTGCTCCAATCGTGTTGGGATTGATTCTGGGAGGCATGTTGGAAGAGAATTTTAGACGGGCAGTGAAACTTGTAGAGGGCAATTACTTCGTTTTCTTTACAAAGCCAATCGCAATAGTGTATATCGCCCTGGCTGTCTTTTCTGTGGCCCTGCCTTTCCTCAAGAAGAAGAAATAGGGTAATGAAGCTCATTTTTTTTGGAACTTCCGGAGGAATCCAAACCAAGACGAATGCCAATGTCTGTTTTCTCGTTTCCGATGAGGAACTCTCCGTACTGATTGACGTTTCCGGAAACCCGGTTCAGTATCTCGAAAGAGCAGGTGTTGATCCCCGGACCCTTGATGCACTTGTTTTCACCCACTCCCACACGGATCATATATACGCGCTTCCTTCGCTCATTCACAACTTCTGGCTGATGAAACGTGACAAGCCGCTGTCGATAGTATCCAATCCGTTCACCCTGGAAAGGGCAAAAGAGCTGTGTGCCTGTTTCTCCCTGCTCTCAAAAGAAAATCTCTTTCAAATAGACTGGATCACGGATACTTTGGGTGGAATTGAGCTATTTCCGGTTGCACATTCCACCCCGACGTCGGGAGTTAAAATAAGTTCTTCTCGCTCTTGCATCGTCTATTCCTCTGATACTTCTCCCTGCGAAACCGTGATCAGAGCAGCAAAGGGAGCAAAGGTACTTATCAACGAGGCTTCTAACACATCAGAGTTCCAAGCCCGTCTTAATAGTACAGGTCACTCCTCTTGTAGGCAGGCGGGTGAGGTCATTATCCCTGAGCTTTTCAAAACCTATGTGGTATGACATCCATGAATGAGTCGAGATTGGCAATTGTTTTCGACTATGACGGAACACTGATTGACACGATGAAAATAAAAGCTGCCAGTTACCTGGAAGCCTTCGAGACTGTATTCAACAGCTCGACAGCAGCAGAAGAAAAGATACTTGCATCCCATAAAAGGACTTCCGGCGCTCACCGCTTTATACAGCTTTCCGATACATTAGAAACGCTCGGCCTGACTGCGACAGATGGACAGAAAGAAAATTGGAGCGACCTCTATTCATCTCTGAATAGCAAATCTCTCAAACATGTGGCTCTGTTCCCTTCAGTCAAACAGACTCTGACAAATCTTAGAGAAAGAGGATTCCAGCTATTTGCCGTTTCAGGCATTCCCGAGGAAGAGTTTCTTGGTGAGCTTTCCAGCAAGGAACTATCGAGCTTCTTTGTCGAGGCCAAGGGAGGGGACAAACCAGGGTTCCTAAATTCGCTGAAAGAGAGAGGATTCCGGATCGTACTATTTGCAGGCGATACTGCCTACGACGAAAAAGCGGCTGCAGATGCAGCAGTACCTTTTTATTGGGTTGAGAATGACGGCGATATCCGCAACATTCCATCCTTTGTCGAAAAAACACTTCTACAGGGCAGACTCTGATATCCTTGACAGGCTTCCTCCTATAGGTTCACCTAGCTCTGTAAGGAAAGCATGAAGAGGACCGTTATGAACAAAGCTGGAGAAGTCCGTGCCTGGGAAGACAAACTAACCATTTCCACCTACCAACGGGGCCCGGAGGACAAAAACCCACCCCTTCTGATGAGCCGGCGGAACCCACTTCACCCCGGCAGCTCGATCATCTACCCCTATCCATTGCAGGAAACGCTGTTCGATCGAAAAACCGACAAGCAGTGGAAAGCCTTCTTCTTGGAAAACGACTACCTACAGCTGGCCGTACTTCCGGAGTTGGGGGGCAGACTGCTGTACGTTTTCGATAAAATCGCAGATCAGGAAGCAATCTACCACAATCATATCATTAAGTGGGCCAGGATCGGGGTTCGCGGCGCCTGGGCTTCCGGCGGAATCGAGTGGAATTTTCCCAACGGTGACACCGTTACCTCCTCCTCCCCTGTGGACTGTACGATCCGAGACAACGCCGATGGCAGTGTTTCCCTGTTGCTCGGAGATCTCGAGCGGATTTCCCGCATGCGCTGGAGCATAACCCTGACCCTCTATCCCGGGCGGGCTTGTTTCGAAACAGAGATGCATCTGATCAACCGTACAGCCTTTCCCAACCGTTTCTGGTTCTGGGCAAACTCCGCGGCCCCCGTATCAAAGGGTATGGAGTACCTGACCAGCGCCACCAAGGTCATGACTCTCCAGGATGTAATAAGCTTCCCGGTCAACGAAGGCGTGGATATCAGCTGGGACAAAAACCATGTTGAAGCCCAGGATATGTTCTGCCTCAATCCCCGTCTGGAGTACGTGGGCTGGTACAACCACGATCTGGAGCGGGGAATGATCAACGTGGCTGACCGCACTGAAGCCCGGGGCACCAAGTTCTATACATGGGGCAACTGCGACGACGGAGACATCTGGGAGGACATGCTTACCGATGCCGACGGCCCCTACGCGGAGATGCAGAGCGGTCGTCTGCCTACCATGGGTATCTGGGAGATCCTGTCCCCCTTTTCAGAGGAAAGCTGGCGGGAGATCTGGTACCCCGTGCGAAAGATCGGCGCCCCCACCTTCGCCAACCGGGAGCTCGCCCTCAGCTTGAGACCCGAGGCGGATTCACTTCAGCTGGGAATCCAGGTGGTCTCACCGCAAAAAGGAGCCAAATTGACCCTCACGGTCGAGGGAACCACGATCTGGGAGGAGCAGACAGATCTGGATCCGGCAGTACCGTACTTCGCCCGGATCCCGCTGAACGGAGTGCCGGCGGGAAACAGTGTGCTCACAGTACATACAGCCGAAGGAGATCTTCTAGCCAAAAGCACTCGGGGAGAAGCTGAGCCTGAGCTGGAGTACAAAGGATACCTCAAGATAAAGGCTGATCGGGAGAGTCCCCGATCTGAAGATCGGTGGCGCAACGGAATCGGATTGGAAAAATTGGGTGATTACGAGAAGGCTCGAACCGCCTACCGGCAAGCTCTCCAGGACGATCCAAACTTCTGCCCGGCCGAGGTGGCACTGGGGATACTGGATATGCGTCAGGGCAGGTTCTCCGATGCCGCATCCCATTTCCAGAAGGTGTTGAAACGGGAGATGGGTGAGGAGACGGCCCGTTTCTATTTAGGCGTTTGTCGAATACACGAAGAGAAATTCGTCGAAGCAATCGAGGAGCTCAAGTACCTGCTGCGCAGCCGCCTGTATCGTGCCGGCGCTTCCTACCTTCTCGGCGGGCTGTACCTCGGGCAAAGCGAGCTCGCCAAAGCCGGAGAACAACTGGAAAAATCGAACAGTCAGTTCCCTTGGAACGGCGAGGCCAAGGCGCTGTCGGCCTGTGTTTTGCGCAAGCAGGGACGCCTGGAAGCGGCAGAGAAGCAATTGGAGCAGATAGTCTCGAAGGACCCCCTGAACTTCATGGCACTGAGTGAGTCTGTGTTCCTCGAACAAAGCAGGAAACAGAAGGCCGCAGCCGCTCGGAGGCAGCTGGAGAAAACCCTCAGGGATGAGGTACAGTCCTATCTTGAACTGTCTTGCGAGTATGCCCGTTTCGGACTGTACGAGGAGGCCTATAGAATCCTCACCCTCTACAACCAGGGGGCCAGCGTCTCCCGAAAAGCCTATCCCATGGTGGATTACTTTCTCGGATACTGCGGCGAAAAGATAAGAGCAAAAGATACTGCTGCCCACTTCCGCAACGCCTCTGAGCGGGTTCCGGATTTTGTGTTCCCCCACCGTCTGGAAGCGGAAGCGGTGCTTCGTCGAGCCATTGAAGTGAATCCCCAGGACAACAAAGCGAGATACTACCTGGGAAACTTGCTCTGCGCTAAGACCCGGCCTGCGGAGGCCCTTGCCCTGTGGGAGGAAGCTGCCCCGGGGCTCAAAAATTTCTCGGTGGTCCATCGGAACATCGGCCGGACCTATTGGAAAGCTCAGGAGCAACCCGACCCGGCCATTCGTGCCTACGAGCAGGCCCTGGCCGCGGACCGAAAGGACTACAAACTGTACTTCGAGCTGAACCGGATCTTTCTGGCCTGCGGCCTGGAAGACAGACGTAAGGCTTTGATCGAATCGATCCCCGAAGAACTGATGGAAAACGATGTGATTGCCGAGATGGCTGCCGCTTTCCACCTCGACCGGCAGGAGTGGGACCAGGTACTTGAAATCCTCTCCTCCACTCGTTTCTACCCCTGGGAGGTATATAAAGGAGTCCGTCTGCTGTACGTAGATGCCAACATCGGCAAGGGAATCAGCCTGCTGCGCAGGGGCAAACACAAAGAAGCGGTGTCCTGCTTCGAACAGGTCTTCGAGTATCCCCGCAATATCGGGGTAGGCGAGCCCTTTTACAAAGCCAATGCCGAGGCTCACTACCGCATCGGAGCGGCTTTAAACGACTCCGGTGACAGCTCCGGTGCCAAGAAGGACTGGCAGAAGGCGGCGGAGGAAACCCGGCCGACCGTCAACGACCTCTACTACTACCGGGCCAGGGCTCTACAGAAACTCGACAAGAGCAAAGAGGCGGACACCGTTCTCGGTGAACTTCTGGAGCAGGCCCAAAAAGGCGTGACCGCTAAGGACGGAAATGTGGCTGAGTATATGTATCTGTCCGGACTGGCTCATAAGGGACTCGGTGACACGGTGCAGGCCTTTCAGGATTTCCACATCGCCCTGGCCTTGAACCGGGCTCATCGCCGCTGCCATTGGCAGGTCAGCGGTTTCAGCGGGGATTAGCCGATCCGGGGCTTGCAGAGGATTTCGCAGATTCGATATTCCTTGATCTTGCGCGCATAGGCGGGTCGGACCACGATAGCGGTATCGCAGCCCTCGTCGGTACCACCGACGGCGATGATTTCCCGACCCATCGGCACGAATCCCGCCTCGAGCGCCATGATGGAGACTTCCACGGCTACCTTCATGCCCTGCGAAAACAAGCGAAGCGTATTGGCGATCACATTACCCGGTGTGCTCTCGCCGTACAGCCCTTCGGCCACACCATCGGCCAACCCGTGAATTGTCGTCAGCACCCGCACTCCCGCCCGTTCCACTTTTTCCCGTTCCTCTGGCCTCATGGTCCAGCCCTCTTTGTCAAAGGCGGTGGAAATACTTACCGCAATGAGCTGGATGCCCGATCCCTGGAAGATTTCCGCCGCTTTCAAGGAGGTATAACCATGGGTCGATGCCGCGACCACCTGTTTGATGCCCAACTCTTCCGCCCTGGCCCGGGCCAGGCGAAGCGTCTCCTCCGTGTTCTGCTTTCCCCGTTTTTCAAAGTAAACTGTCTTTCTGTCCATAAAATCGTACCTCACCAATAGCGTGTTGATATTCGTCCCGATTGTACATGTTTCGCGGAGCTCTACAAAGTTCAAAATCCTATTCCCTGCTTTTATACCTATTTGACAAAAGCCCCCCCAACATGAAATCCTGAACAACATAAACTGAGAAGATTAACAACCGGAGGACGGTCTACGAGCAATACCGCCGAAATCGGAATCATAGGCGCCGGATTCATAAGAATGCTCCGTGCCCGCGCGTTGTCCCAGCCGGCCGGTGTTCGGGTGCCGGCGGCCAGCGACCCGGCCTTGGACAAAGCACCTCAACTACCCGGACAACCGGATCCGATTCAACTTTATTCCGACCACGGGAAACTGCTGGAAAAACCGATCGAGGAGCAGCCATGAGCATCCCCGTTGGTCAGTGGCTTCAGATGCTTAAAACCGATGGGGCAGACCCCACCGGGGAAAGCCCGATCAGCCAATACTTTCAAAACAGCTACGATCTTCCCGCCAATCGAACCCGCGTGTTCGAGCGCTACCAAAAACTGACCGAAACTCACATTTCACACTTCAAGGCCGGTGAAGTGAACATCGCCCGTGCCCCGGGCCGGGTCAACCTGATTGGGGAACATACAGACTACAACGGATTGCCCGTGTTCCCGATGGCCGTCGACCGGGATATCGCCGCTGTATTCTCGCCCCGCAAAGACCGGCAGGTTGTCATTGCCGACACTGATCCGGGCTTTGCCGAGAGATCCTTTGAAATCCAAGAGTCCATCCCGGCATACTCCACAGGGGACTGGGGCAACTACTGCAAAGCCGCCGTGCAGGGACTCCTCGATTTCTACCGGCGGAAACATCGGGACGCGGATCGCTTCTGCGGCTTTGCCGCAACCTTTGACGGAGACATACCCTTGGCTGCGGGGATGAGCTCCTCCTCCGCACTGGTGGTGCTCAACGCCCTTATCTTCCTGGCCTCGAACGGCCTCGATCTGCATACCACTCCATCGGGACGGCTCGAGCTGGCGGATCTTCTGGCCAGGGCGGAACACTACGTCGGAACCCAGGGCGGAGGGATGGACCAGGCCATCTCCCTGATGGGCCGTTCGGGTCATGCGGTTAAGATCGACTTTTTCCCGCTGCGGACCCGATCCGCTCCGCTTCCGAAAGAATACTCCGTAGTCGTGGCGAACAGTATGGTCAAGGCGGCCAAGACCGCCGGAGCCTTGGACAAATACAACCGCCGTCCCATCGAGTGCCGATTGGCAGCGGCGGTCCTAAAAAAAACTTTCTCCGATACCTACAAGCGCGAGGTTCCCATCTTTCTGCTCGGAGACCTCAAAGAGGAAAAGTTGGCTGTTCCGGATTCAGAAATTTGGAAAATTGCAGATACCACATTTCACGAGGATCCGTACGCCCTTGGAGAGATCGCCGCGATCCTCGGACAAACAGCGGAGAAAACGGTTGAACTGTACTGCAAACGAAGGGACGGCTCGATCTTCCCCGAACCGGAGGAGGGCTTCAAGCTGCAGCAGCGCTATCGTCATGTCATCGAGGAGGGACGACGGGTCGAGCAGTCCGTGCAAGCTCTTGAGTCGGGCGATATCCTTCACTTCGGTGAGCTCATGATCCAGTCCCACAGCAGCTGCAGGGACCTGTACGAGATCAGCTGCCTGGAACTGGATCGGCTGGTCGAGATCTCGAGGGAAGCCGGCGCGGTGGGAGCAAGGCTCACCGGGGCGGGATTCGGAGGCTGTGCCGTCAGCCTGGTAGAGGACAACAGAGTGGAAACCTTCATCCACCAGGTCATCAACGCCTACTACCGGGATTATCTCAAGCGGAAGGACCGTGAATACGGCTCGATGATCTTCCCCTGCCGCGCCGCGGGCGGAGCTGCAGTACTGGGAGAAACAAAACTAAGGAGGGATAGGATGTGACTTCCCGTGAACGTGTGTTGAAAAGCCTCAATCACGAGGAACCCGATCGAGTACCCCTCGATTTGGGAGCGAGTGTGCTGACAGGTATGCACGTCAGCTCGATTTACAAGCTGCGTCAAACCATGAAGTTGGATCCGCCGGGCACTCCTATCAAAGTGCTGGATCCCTATCAGATGTTGGGTGAAGTAGAGATGGACCTGGTCGATGCCCTCGGTGTGGACGTGGTTCAGGCGCCCGCTGCAGCGACCCTGTTCGGCTACAAGCTGGGTGGCTGGAAACCGTGGAAACTCTTTGACGGCACACCACTTCTGGTTCCGGAGGGCTTCAACACACAGCCAGAGACGAACGGCGACGTATTGATGTATCCCGAGGGAGATCGGAGGGCAGATCCCAGCGGCCGAATGCCGGCAGAGGGATTCTACTTCGACGTGATCGTACGTCAACCTCCACTCGACGAAGCAAAGCTCAACCCCGATGACAATACCGAGGAGTTCACGCCGATCTCCGAGGTGGATCTCGCCTATTTTGAACATCAAGTCGAGCAGTTGTACCGGGAAACCGATAAAGCGGTCTTTGCCGGGTTCTGCTTTTCCAGTTTCGGGGACATCGCTCTGGTTCCTGCTCCCTGGTTGAAAAATCCAAAGGGAATCCGGGACATCGAGGAGTGGTACATCAGCACGGTGGCGCGGCGGGACTACGTGTATCGGGTTTTCGAGCGCCAGTGCGAAGTTGCCCTGGCCAACCTGGAGAAACTACACCAGAGGCTGGGAAACAAGGTACAGGTTACCCTGATCACCGGAACGGATTTCGGCGCTCAAAACAGTCTTTTCATCTCCAGGCAGTCCTACCGGGACCTGTTCAAACCCTTCCACAAAGCGATAAACGACTGGTTACACAGAAACACCGACTGGAAAACCTTTATTCACTCCTGTGGTTCCGTGGTGGAGCTGATTCCAGATTTCATCGAAGCGGGCTTCGACATTCTCAACCCGGTGCAGACCGCCGCGGCGGGAATGGACCCGAAGGGGCTGAAAGAACGCTTCGGAGAACAGATCGTTTTCTGGGGAGGCGGGGTGGACACCCAAAGAACACTGCCCTTCGGCACACCCGAAGAGGTAAAGACCGAGGTTCGCGACCGGGTAGAGATCTTTGGCAGAGGCGGGGGTTTTATCTTCAGCGCGGTTCATAATATCCAGGCCGGTATCCCCGTGGAAAATCTGGTGGCGATGTTCGAGGCGTTTCGAGAATGCCGATAGCTTGCTTTCGAGTCAGCCCACTGGAATAAAGCGGCAAAGTGTAGTAAAAAGATCACTCCAAGCTTCAACAATATCAAGGATAACTAGAATGCATCCCCTACCCCAAGATCTGCATATACACACGACCTTCTCGAGGAACGATGGCGCCGTTGTGCCCGAGCAAACCGTAGAGCTGGTGGCCTCGATCGGACATGCCCAGGTTATCGGGATCAGCGATCACCTCGAGTCAATTGTGGAAGATTTTCCCGCCTACGCGGCTGCTGTACGCTCCTACGGGCTCAAGGTCGGAACCGAGGTGAACGGAGCGGATTGGGCGCGGGAGGCTGAAGCGGTGGAGGCGCAGTACTACCTGTACCACTGTCGGGACCGGGAGGAGGACTACCGGGGGGCGGAACGGCTCCTGAGGACGGGCAAGCCGGTGATTATCGCTCATCCTTTGATCCTGGAGACGGATCTGCGAAAAGTGCCCCCTGAATGCCTGATCGAGATCAACAATCGCTATGTCTGGCGAAGCAACTGGGAACTCCTTCGGCCCTTCATCGATGTATTCTCCTTCGTGATGGATTCCGATGCCCACCAGCCCCACTGGCTGAATCAGAACGTAGCTCGCCATGTTGCCCGTGAACTCGGAATCGTGGAGACCCTGCTATTCCCGGACGAAGTGGGAATCCCATCGGCCCCAGCCCCTGAAATCGGGAAAAAATTTTGAATTCCCGGTAGATTGGCTCTATTACGATGACAGCCGAAAATCTTGTTGTTAAAACAAGATTTTCGCACTGGTTGAGTACATCACAATCTTCCTTTTTGTTTCGATCGAAGATTGTGATATATTTTCATCTATGAATCAACAAACGAGGAAGGGAGGCTTCATGAAAGCCCTGAAATTTGTCGTTCTGCTCGTTATTTCTCTAGCCCTTATGGGGTGTTTTGAATCTCTGGTTCTGCTTAAGGTCAACAAAGACGGCAGCGGAACGATCGAAGAAACCGTGGTGATCAGCGATACCTTCATGGAGCTGATGAAGAGCTTCGGTGGCCAGGAGGCCGAGGAACAGGAGGAGGAAGACCTGGTCGACGAAGAACAGCTCGCCGAGAAGGCCGGCAGCATGGGCGCGGATGTGCGGCTGGTCTCCGCCGAACCGGTTACAACCGATCGAGGTGCGGGGTACAAGGCGATCTACAGCTTCTCCGACATCAACAAGGTCCGGATCAATCAAAATCCGGGGGAAAACGTGACCGCCCCTTCAATGGGGGGGGAGGAAGAGCAACCGGTGGAAGAATGGCTGCGCTTCAAATTCAGCGGGGGCAGCACCGCTACCTTGGAGATCCTCTACCCGCAGGACCCCGAAATAGAGCAAGAGGAGGAATCCGAAGAGGGCGAGGTGGACATGGACAGCAATCCGGAAATGATGGAGATGATGCGGGAGCTGTACCAGGATATGCACATCGGCATCGCCGTGGAGGTCGACGGCCGGATTACCGATACCAACGCCAGCTATGTGGACGGTTCCACGGTTACCCTGATGGATGTGGATTTCGCCAAGATCCTCGAAGATGAGGAAAAGTTCAAGGAACTGCTGAGTGCGAATCCCAACACCATCGAAGAGATGAAAGAGCTCATCCAGGATAATCCCGGAATCAAGGTTGAGATCGAGGAGAATATCCAGATCCGTTTCAAATAAACCGAATAGTCATGCACAAAAGATTTCACTAGATGAAGAAAGGGGCTATCCTGGTAATGGGAAAACCCCTTTCCTATTTTCTACAAGCCGTCTGTTGTAATGTCAGCTGTAAATCTTGTATTTATGCGTCTTCCCATTCTTCGATTACTTCTATCAGTTCAGTTCGACAATCTTCGATCGTCGTAACGTTAGCCCAAACTCCAGGATAACCCGAAATCTCTGCAAACCAACTATCGTCCTCGAGCTGTTTATATTGTGCCTTCTTTACTGCAGCTTCTACGTATTGCAAGAGCATTATATTTTTCTCTGGTAAAAGAATAGGAGACAGTATTTCAAGTGCCAAGCGCGATAACTCCTCATAAGATCAGGTAGCCGCGGATCCGGCCACGCTGATTTCCGGCAATCGAATCGCGAGGGGACCCTGAAATCCCTTGGTACTCTGCGTTTCCCGGGATAGGTACATATGAGCCTGAACATCCTTGATGTTCCCCGACACCGAGCCTCCGGTAACGGGGTACCTCTGGCCGTCAGGATCGCTGCAGTAGGCCAGACGGAACTCACCGCCGAAGTCTCCGGTCAGGGGTTCGGTGATGAAGTCGGAGAAGGATAACAATTGTTTTTCCTTCTTTTTCTTTCGTAAACGACTTTACCACCGACTATTGTCATCTTAACTTCAATATCTTTGATTCGATCTTCGGCACAATTGAGGAAATCATCTTCCAGGATTACCATATCTGCAAGTTTTCCCGGCTCAATGGATCCTTTAATATTTTCTTCGAAAGAAGAATAGGCGTTATTGATCGTATAGCAACGAATGGCCTCCTCTCGACTGATGGCTTCTTCCGGTACGATAACAGTGCCGCGTTCAGTCTTTCTGGTGACCATGGCCCACATAGCGAGCCACGGGCTGTATGGGTTGATCGAGTCTTTATCATCCAGTTTGATCATATGATCGCTTCCGGCACTGACTATTATCCCACAATCGATTAG
>CAZBXU010000050.1:0-20484 GCA_964495755.1 uncultured Spirochaetaceae bacterium
AATCTATAGACTAGAATTGGATTATTGGACGGAAAACACCGTGGCAAAAACATTCTATAATCATCTTGGTTACCGGATTTTCCACGAACAAGTCAAAAAAGATATCTTAAAAGAATGACACCAGAAGAGATCGTATCCTGTAAAAAAGCCCATGTGTGGCAGAACTACACTCCGATCAGTTCAAGAATAGCATATGTAGAAAACGATTCTGAACATAACATGGCTTTTGGGGCAGACTTCGAGAATGATATTGGTAACAGTGGCTCTATGTGGATAAACTGTCACTGTACTTTAATTCGGCGAAGCAGCTCAAAAGATCGTTACCCAGAACCGGTCAGCGAAGCTTTGGAAGTGGATCTTGAACCGGAGCTGGATGGCGTAGATTTCCCGCGTCTGATAGATTACCTTTTTCCCGTGTTTTTTGCGCTCCAGTGCGCCACTTCATCCTTGCGGTTCAGATGCACCGATATGGACAGGACAAGAACAACGGGATGAACACAGTGCTGACTGTAAGTGTTGTCAGGATGAACAAAGGTTGCTTGACTCGAAACAGGTGTGTCGCTAAGCTCTCTCTGCCATGAGTGAGTACATCATCAGCGGAATACAGCAGATCGGTACCGGCATCCCTGATCTTGCCGGCGCCTTTCGCTGGTACAGGAAAAACTTCGGCTTCGACATTCGCGTGTTCGAGGATGAAGGAGAAGCAGCCCTGATGCTGCCCTACACCGGCGGAATGCCCAGGGCCAGGCATGCGATTCTGGCACTGAACATGCAGGGAGGTGGGGGTCTGGAGATCTGGCAATACAAGGGCCGCAAAACCAAAGCTCCCGATTTCCAGGTGAAACTTGGAGATCTGGGGATTTTCTCAGCCCGAATCAAAGCTCGAGATGTCCAGAAAGCCTTCACCTTCCTCAGGGCGGCGGATGCGGAGATTCTTGGCGGAATTACTGCCGACCCGGCGGGGAGTCCCTGCTTCTTTGTTAGAGATCCCTTTGGACTGATCTTTCAAGTGACCGAAGGCGACGGCTGGTTCTCAACCGGCAAGCATCCCACCGGCGGTGCAGCGGGCTGTTCGATCGGGACAACTGACGTGGAAAAGGCTCGGGATTTCTATTCCCAGATCCTGGGCTACGACCAGCTTCTCTATGACGAGCGGGGAGTGTTCGGCGATCTCCAGCCCCTGCCGGGTGGGAACGGCAAGTTCCGACGCATGCTGCTGACCCACGGCAAACCCCGGAGGGGGGCTTTCAGTCCGATTTTAGGCCCGACGAAAATCGAGCTGCTTCAAGCCCTGGACCGTCGTCCGAAAAAGATATTCGCCGACCGCTACTGGGGCGACCTGGGGTTCATTCACCTCTGTTTTGACGTGAACGGGATGGACAGCCTGAAGCAGCGCTGCAGCGATGCGGGCCGTCCCTTCACGGTGGACAGTGAGACCGGATTCGATATGGGCGATTCCGCCGGGCGGTTCGCCTACACCGAGGACCCGGACGGCACCTTGATCGAGTTCGTAGAAACCCACAAATTGAAGATCATGAAGAAGTGGGGATGGTACCTCGATCTCACAAAACGGCGTCCGCAAAAAGCACTGTCGCGGTGGATGCTGAAGAGCCTGGCATTCAACAGAGTCAAGGACTAGTCGCTAATTCTTCAAAGGGCGGGTGTGGATACCGCACTCGCCGCCGCACTTGCTCGTTCCGACCCAGCGCCCGGCCCGTTCATTGTCGTCGGTGGTGATTTTCGTGCAAGGCTCGCAACCCAAGGATCGGTATCCCTTGGCGTACAGGGGATTCACCTCTACATCGTTGAGAGCCAGGTACTGCCATACCTCCCGTTCCTTCCACAGAAGGATGGGATTGAGCTTGACCAATCCCGGGTCCCGTTCCTCGACTTCCTGGTAATCTGTTCGAGTCCTGCCTTCGGTGCAGCGTAGGCCGGTGACCCAGCAATGCACTCCCATCTCTTCAATTGCCTGTCGGGTCGGCTCGACCTTGAGCAGATCGCAGCAGCGATCCGGATCGCTCTTGTACAGTTCCTTTGGGATTTGCACGTCGTTTCTATATACTTGAAGTTCGGGATAGGCTCGAACCTGTTCATTCATGAAGGCAATTGTCTCTTTGGGTTTGAAACGGGTGGTCACGATGAACCCGCGAATGTTGGGGCTGATCCGCTTAGCCAGATGCCAGACCGCCACGGAATCTTTACCCAGGCTGTTCGCAACGACAAGAGTGTCGCCGAACTCGCGGTAGGCGTTCTCTATGAGCCCGAGGGAGCGCTCAACCTTTTGGTTAAAGGTAAGATTGTTTACGAGGTAGGATGCAGGGCTTTTCTCTGCAACAGCATTCATCATGATTTCTCCTCTCTCTCTCCGGGGTTGATTGAAGGGAAAGCGATATCTTTCGCCGACAGTATGGAAGAGCAGGACGACCACTGTCAAGACAAGGAAGCAAGAGAAATTCGAATCCGATAAAAAAAAATATTAAAAATCGAATAACTGAATATTCAGTTCATATATTCAGTTTGTGTAAAAATACGCCCTTTTCTTTTTTTAAAGATTGTGTTAAATTCCTGCAGTAACAATCCTGATGGATTGACATTGCAGGAGTGCGAAGTCATGGGAGCAGCCGATGGGATCTGAGAGCTACAGGCTAACTTGTGTGCGCTGCGGGAAGGTGTTCGAGGATTTGCAGGACCGTTTCCTGCTGCAGTGCGACGAAGATCACGGCCCTTCACTGCTGCGATCGGAATACGACAACAAACAGTTGACGATCCAGCGTGAACATCCCGGGATATTTCGCTACAGCCAGTGGTTGCCGATCCGCAGAGTTGTAGATACGCCCGTGAAGCCTGCAGTATTTAAAAGCGAAAATCTGGCCCAGCGAATCGGGCTAGAAAACCTTTGGATTGCCTTCAATTGCTACTGGCCCGAACGGGGCGGTGCAATGGAAACCTGCAGCTTCAAAGAGTTGGAGGCCCTTCCCGTATGCGCCCGCCGGCCGGACGGTATGGAGGGAACCCTGGTGGTCTCTTCGGCGGGAGATACCGGTAGGGCTTTCCTGCAGACCTGTTCTCGCTTTGGAATCCCGGCATTGATCGTGGTGCCGGAAACGGCCCTGCCGGCGATGTGGCTGACCGTCCAAAAGCACCCGGATGTGAAGCTGGCCGTGCTGCAGGGAGACCGGGACTACCTCGATGCGATCGAGCTGGCCGGAAAGATCGCTTCTTTGGACGGCTATTTCCCCGAGGGGGGCGCCAAGAACGTGGCGCGTCGGGATGGAATGGGCACGGTCGTACTGGCAGCGGTGGAGGCGATCGGCAGAGTTCCCGATCATTACTTCCAGTCCGTGGGTAGCGGGACAGGCGGGATCGCCGCTTGGGAGATGAGTCGGAGATTCAGGCAGGACGGTAGGTACGGCCACCACAAGATGAAGCTCCACCTGGTGCAGAATGTTCCCTTTGCCATCATGAGCGATGCCTGGCGGGCAGGATCGAAGGATCTACCGCTTCTCGACGAGCATGAGGCCAAAGGGCTTATCGCCCGGCTCCATTCGGGAATGCTGAGCAACCGCAAACCTCCCTACGGGATCACCGGCGGGGTGTACGACGCCCTCACCGATACCGACGGGCAGATGTATTCTGTCCTCAGCGAGGAGGCCCTGTTGGCGGGGTGGCTGTTTGAGTCCTTGGAAGGATGCGATCTAGATCCCGCAGCCGAGGTGGCCCTGGCCGGTTTGGTAAGGGCTGTACGGAAGGGCAAGTTCGACAAATCCGACGTAGTGCTGTTAAATCTTACCGGGGGCGGCAAGAAGCGGCTCGAATTGGAGGAAAGCCCCCGGCCGGTCCGGCCGGACTATTTATTCTCTTTAAAAGATTACAGCTTGAACCAACTGGAGAAGCAGCTTCTACGCTCTCCCACGAAAATACCTGTTTGAATTTTATATATAGGAGAAATAGGAGAATATGATGCCAGACCTTTTTGACAAATGCCGCGGTGACGGCGGAAACTTCGGGTTTTTGCGAGTCCAGAACGACCTGTATTATGCCCGTCCCGTATTGGACGGTGTGCCCGGCCCCCGCATGAAATTTCACGGCAAAGAAGTCATCATGTGGGCTATCAACAACTATCTTGGGCTCGCCGGGAATGAAGAGGTTAGACAAGCGGCCCGTAAGTCCCTGGAAGACTGGGGGACCTTCACTCCCATGGGCTCGCGGATGTTGACCGGCAACACCGCCAAACACATCGGGTTGGAAAAAAGGCTCGCCGCTTTCCTGCAAAAGCCCGCGGCGGCACTGTTCAACTACGGATATCTCGGCGTGATGGGGACGATCAGTGCCCTGACCGGACCGGATGATGTGATCGTCATGGATAGGTTGAGCCACGCCAGCATCGTGGATGGAACGGTCTTGGCTTCGGCGGGCAGACGATTTCGTCCTTTCAAGCACAACGACCTCGATCACCTTGAGCACCACCTAAAAGCAGCCAACCGTCAACGCAAGGGGGGTATCCTGATCGTGATCGAAGGGGTTTACGGCATGCGGGGTGACCTTGCGGATCTCAAAGGGATCTGTGAGCTCAAGGACCGCTACGAGGCCAGGCTTTTCGTTGACGATGCCCACGGCTTCGGGGTGATGGGTGAACACGGTCGAGGCTTGGGAGAACATTTCGGCGTGCAGGATAAAATCGATCTGTACTTCGGAACCTTTGCCAAAGCCTTCGCCGCCATCGGTGGTGTTACCGCCGGTGAAGAAGAGGTGGTTCGCTACATCAAGTACAATGCCCGCACCAACGTGTTTGCCAAGAGTCTTCCCATGATCTACGTCGACGCTCTCGATGCTTCTCTGGACCTGATAGAAAACCATCCCGAATATAGAGACCGGATGTGGCAGGTGGCCAGGAGACTGCAGGCGGGATTGACGGCGCTGGGCTATGATATCGGAGACACCCAATCCCCCATTACCCCCGTGTACGTGCCTGCCGGGAGCGAAGAGACGGTGATGATCATGATGAAGATGCTCCGCGAGGACTCTGGGGTATTCGTGTCGGGAGTTACCTACCCGGTAGTGCCGCGGGGAGTGGTGATGTGCCGCATGATTCCCACCGCTTCCCACTCAGACGAGGATGTGGATCTGACCGTGGAAGCCTTCAAGAAAATGCGGGACAAGATGAACCTCGATCTCTCCCAAAAACCTTCGTTGAGAAATCGCTAGACCTCGAAACTCGGCAGATCTACTCATTCTTCGCTTTCGCGATTTTGCGCCGATCCCGCAGTGTGCCGCTGCCGGGCAGGCGAACCCGTCGTTTCAAAGCTCGCTCCAACAGGTGCAGAATGTCATTCATCAGATCCTCCGCCCCGTCCGAATCAAGGTTCATCAGGATAGCGTCATAGATCGCCAGCACCATGCGCCGGGGATTCTTGTAACGGCGAACCCGAAACACTCCTTTACGGGCTCCCTCACGGATGATCTCGGAGATGACCTTTTCAACATGAGCCCGAAGCGAGCTCTTCCCCGACAATCGGTCCTGCTGCCCCGGGTAGATGTACTTCTTGTTGCCCGTAAGAATACCCAGCAGGATCGGATTGTTCTTGACGCCGAGAGTCGTAAAGCGGTACAGGGCTTTCATCTTGTTTACAGGGGAGCGGAAACCCGCGACCAGGCGGTCCACCGCGTGGATTCCCTGGCTTTCGAGATTATCGAGGATCTGTTCGTAGAACGCTTCTTTGCTCGAGAAGTAGGTATAGAAACTGCCCGTGCCCACACCCGCCTCTTTGGTGATGTCTTCGATATTGACATCCTTGTACCCGTAGCGGCTGAAAAGCCGTTCTCCGACCTTCAAAAAAAGCCGGCGTTTATCTGCCCCCATCGACTTTTCTTTGCCTCTCCTTCATTAACGTTTCAGCTGAAAGCCTCGAAATGCCCCCAAGTTGTCCGGCTTTGGCGAACGCTTTCCGCTCTCCAGTTCTCGAATTAGATCCACTACCAATCGATTGCAGGGTACGGGAACCCCTGATCGATCCGCAGCCTGCACGAGCCTGCCGTTGATGAACTCGACCTCGGTCTTGCGGCCCCGTCGAATCGAATCGAGCATAGATGACTCGGTGTCGCGATGCCTGCCTCCGATGATTCGCATGAAAAGATGCTTCAGGAATCGGAAGTATCCTTGGTCCGACAGGAGGCGTTCGATATTCAAACCTCCGCCAAGGGATTCGAGGGTGATCCCCTCGGCTCGGGAGACTTCGAAGACTTCCCGGCCGATAGCAAGCATAATATCACGGATCTCCCTGCTTGCAGCCAGCTTTCCGAAAGACAGGCCGGTGATCGCGCCCATGGCGGTGAAGGTCGAGGTGATGGCCAGTTTTGACCAGAGGACTCCCCTGATATTTGGCGACACCGTAACCGGAAAAATCCGGGATAGAAGGGTTTCCGCACGTCCCACCGCCGGAGAGTTCGCTTGCTCATCCAGCCCGCCGATGATGAAAGGACCCAAATTGGTTATTCTGTACACGCCAGGGGCATCCATCGAGGCTCCCCAGAGGACACATCCCGGAATCAAGAACCTGCCGCCGATCGCTTTGGCCAGATCGAGGGCTACCAAGCCGTTCTGGATCGTAATCACCACCCCTTCTTCAGCCAGGTTGGATTTCAGCTTTTCTACCGCTTCTACCAGGCCGTTACTCTTCGTGGCCAGTATCAGCGCATCGAAGGGGCCGCCTACGGCTTTCTCCACCAACCGCACCGAGAAGACCCGTGTTTTCTTGCCGTCCCGAAGAGTTAGCCCTCTCGTATTTACAGCTTCTGAGATTTCGGGATCGCGGTCGATTACCGTGACCTCGAGGTCCCGCTGTTCGGCAAGGTGGGCAGCCATTACTCCACCCAAAGCTCCGCAACCAAGGATCGCTACGTTCATACCATTGAATACGGGGGATTACCATCGGTTGTCAAGTTCCGGAGGGCGAAGAATGCTGCCGCTTGATTCAGTTTCTTTGGCCCTGCGAGCTCAAACGGCGATCAGTAGCGATAGTGTTCGGGCTTGAAGGGGCCCTCCTTGGGTATTCCCAGATACTCAGCCTGGCTGGGTCGTAGAGCAGTAAGCGTCACGCCCAGATGCTGCAGATGCAGTCGAGCTACCTCTTCATCGAGCCGCTTTGGCAGGATGTAGACCTTTTTCTCCAGCGTCTTTTGAGCCAACTCCAGTTGAGCCAGAATTTGGTTGGTGAAGCTGGTGCTCATGACAAAACTGGGGTGGCCGGTGGCGCAGCCCAGGTTCACTAAACGCCCCTCGGCCAGGACCAGGATCGAGCGGCCCGAGCGGAGAGTCCAGCGGTCGACCTGTGGCTTGATGTTCTGGAGTTTGCACTCCGGTGTGCCGGAGAGGTAGCGTATCTCGATCTCGCAGTCGAAGTGCCCGATGTTGCACACGATCGCCCCGTCCTTCATCTGCTCCATGTGCTCCCCCCGGATCACGTTGCAGCAGCCCGTTGCTGACACAAAGATATCTCCTTTGGAGGCCAGTTCTTCCATTGTAGATACCGGAAATCCTTCCATGGCTGCCTGGAGAGCACAGATCGGATCCACCTCGGTGATATACACCTGGGCTCCGAAGCCCCGCATCGACTGGGCGCAGCCTTTGCCTACATCGCCATAGCCGCAGACCACCACCTTCTTGCCCGCCACCATAATGTCCGTAGCTCGCTTGATGCCGTCGGCCAGGGATTCCCGGCATCCGTACAGGTTGTCGAATTTCGATTTGGTAACCGAGTCGTTGACGTTGATTGCCGGAAAGAGCAGTTCCCCCCGCTCCATCATCTGATAGAGCCTGTGCACCCCCGTTGTGGTTTCCTCGGAAACGCCGCGGATCCGGCGGGCAACCTTGTGCCAGCGTTCAGGATCGCCGGCCAGGCTGTCTTTTAGTCGAGCCATGACGATGGACATTTCCGGGTCATAGCCGCCAATCTCGGTCAGCGAGGGATCTTCCTCTACTTTGACACCCTGATGCACGAACAGGGTGGCGTCACCGCCGTCATCAACGATCAGATCGGGCCCGGATCCGTCGGGCCAGGTCAGCGCCTGCTCGGTACACCACCAATACTCCTGGAGACTTTCCCCCTTCCAGGCGAACACGGCGGTGGAACCCGCCTCGGCCACCGCTGCTGCTGCGTGATCCTGGGTGGAGAAGATGTTGCAGGAGGCCCAGCGAACATCCGCGCCCAGTTCCTCGAGGGTCTCGATCAGTACGGCTGTTTGGATCGTCATGTGCAGGCTGCCCATGACCTTCAGCCCGCGCAGGGGTTTATCGGCACCGTATTTTTTCCTCACCGCCATCAGCCCGGGCATTTCCTTTTCCGCCAGATCGATTTCCTTGCGTCCCCACTCCGCTAAACCGAGATCGGCAACCTTGTGGGTTAGCTGCAGATCGAGTGCTAATTTGCTCATTTTTTCTTCCTTTCTCTCTTGAATTTAACTCTCTGCTACTTATGTGTTGCTCGCCTAAAAAACTTGCGGTCATCCAGAATCGACTTGTATGGTGCTACGATAAAGAACAACCGTCAGCCCCATTAGTACAGGAAACAACTGCCGCTCCTCTATGGTGAATCCCGCCTCTTCGAGCCATAGCTCAATCTCCCGGGTCGAGAATCCGAGCCAGTGATCCCCGTAGCGGCTGCGCATGATCTCCTCTTCGTGCTTGCAGAAATCGACGACGATCAGAGTCCCTTCCTTTCGAAGGATCCGCCGGGCCTCCAGAAAACCGTCCATAGGGTTGCGCAGATGATGGAGAACCAGGTTGAGAACAGCTGAATCCACTTCTTGGTCCCGTATAGGGAGGTGCTCGAGCTCGCCGAGCCGCAGATCGAATTCTCTTCCCTTCTTTTCCAGGCGTCGCCTTGCCTCAAGCAGCATCTCTCGAGAACTGTCGATGCCGATAACGGCCTGCACTCGCTCAGCCATCCCCTCCAAAAGGGCGCCGCTGCCGCAGCCAAGGTCAGCCGCACTCTCGGTCGAGGGAACCCGTTTGACAATTTCGCCAACCAGATCCAACTCGCCGATAATGCTTCGCTTCATGACTTCCCAACTGGGAGCTAGGGAGTCAAAAAAGCGACGGGATTGTATCTTCCCTGTACGCAGTACCTCCGCGGCTCTTTCCAAATCACTTTCAAAGATCTGATCTTCTTCAAAGAGGTAACGAATGGATTCGGTGAAGCGTTGACCCGGGCCCTGGTCGACGGACCGGTAAAATGCCCATAGACCGTCTCGCCTGGATTCGATAATCCCGCTGTTTTGTAGTAGTTTGAGGTGCCTTGAGATTCGGGACTGCCCCATCTCGAGTATCTCCGTCAACTCTTGAACGTTGAACTCTTGAAAGCACAAAATGTTCAACAAGCGGAGGCGGGTTTCGTCGCCAAGGGTTTTGAAATATTGAAGCGCATCCAGCGGCACGATTACCCCTATATCATTATATCTTGATATAATGATATAGTATATAGTAATCTCTGTCAAGTCGGATGGGAATGAAAAACCGTGGCTGGTGTACACCTGCCTTGTCCTGGGTAGCCGAAGACAGCAAATTCTTGAGATACTGTTCTTTAACAATCTAACAAGGAGCGGATATGGGGGCACTTCTCGACACGCTTGCGAACAGGGGCCTCTTGGTAGCGGACGGGGCTTGGGGTACCCTTCTCCAGGCTCGAGGGTTGGAGCCGGGCGTCTGTCCGGAGCTTTGGAACGTGGTGGAGCCGGGGAAGATTCGCTCGGTAGCTGCGGCTTATGCAGATGCGGGGGCGGACCTGGTGCTGACCAACACCTTTGGCGGCTCCACTCTAGCGCTGAAGCGCCACGGCTTAGCGGACAGGACAGAGGAACTAAATGCGGCGGGGGCGCGTCTTTCTCTCGAAGGAGCCGGAGAGAAACTGGTAGCCGCCTCCATCGGACCTACGGGAGAGTTCCTGCCCCCAATGGGAAGCGTAACGGAGCAGGAGATGACCGCCGCCTTCGAAGCCCAGATTCGGGCAATCCTGCAAGCCGGTGTGCACATACTCTGTATAGAAACCATGACCGCCGTCGAAGAGGCGGTCTGTGCAGTCCGCGCGGCAAGAATCGTGGCCAAGGAAATATCCCTCCCGGTCGAGGTGATGGCAACCATGACCTTTACCGGCACCCCGAAGGGGTATCGAACCTTCATGGGAGTCGACTGCCAGACCGCAGTCGACAAGCTTTCAGAAGCCGGCGCTGATGTCCTGGGATCCAACTGCGGGAACGGAATCGAACAGATGGTGCCGATCGCTGCTGAATTCCGGCAGCTGACCGACAAGCCGATACTGATCCAGCCCAATGCAGGACTTCCCGAGATAGAGAACGGGGTCACCGTTTTTCGACAGAGCCCGGAGCACATGGCCAAATGGATCCCTCGACTCGTCGAGGCGGGGGTTTCCATCCTGGGTGGCTGCTGTGGAACGACTCCCGAACATATACGGGCGATTCGACGAGAGATCGATCGTTTGCTCTAACCAGATGACCGTCCCGCTTGGAATTATTACAAATCAGGAACTTGGCACCTGAACAATGAGAATCGTATCGATTTTGAGCTCTCCCTCGGGTTCAGGACTCTGTAAAATCACGGAGAGCCAGGTGTTTGGATCCGCGGGGGCGTCAATAGGGTAGAGAATCGGATCGTTTGCGGTGAACAGGGTAACAGACTCGAAGGACAGAGTCAGCCGGAGAATCGTGCCCGACGGTGAAAAGACCTCGGCTTTTTCCGATTCCTCCGCCGACCGGATCTCTCCGGTCGGGTCCACCACCAGAAACGGCTCCTCGGCTCCTTCCCATTGCAAAGCTACGGTGCTTCCCGGTGGAATCTCACCGAAGAACTCGACGGTGAAAGCGGTGTCCTTTTGCCCGAGTTCGAAATACGGCAAAGTCAGACTCGAGGAGTCCGTCAGGATCAAACGGCCGCCTCGAAGGTGGGCTTCATCCGCCGGCTCCAGCCGCCAGCTGTCCGGATCGGGAAGATACAAACCTTCAAAACCTTCGGCCAGTACGAGGAGCCGCCCGTACTTCCTCATCATGGCTTCCCTGTAGATACCAGGGTCAACGGAGGGGCGGTTGAACTCGTCCCGGAAGTACACCCCAAACTCGGTGATGATCCCCTCAAACCCGTTCTGTCCGGCGATTGTAGTTTCTCCGTTGACGGGTAGATCCGAAGGAAGCGGGGCTTCTGTAACTGAAGCGGTTTGCTCGCCGTCCAGAAACCACAGCGCCTGCAGCCCACTTTCGAACGGGACCAATGACAGGTCAAGCCGATAGTGCAGCTTCTCCTCCAGCCCGTAGATGTTCGAGGGTACCTTCAGGAGTATTCCTCTGTAGCCCAGGGTGGCTGTGATCTGTCCGTCTTTATCGAAGAAAATCCGAAATCGGAACTCCCCAGCCTGGTCTGAGATCGACAGCAGGTCCTGCCCTTCGCTTTCCCCGGCGGGGATGAGCCGAAAGGTCACGGTGCAGGGTGGAAGCTTGCCGTTAAGAATCGGTAGGGCGTTGAGCGGGTAGACGATGCCTCCGCCGGATTTAAGTTTATAACCCATAATCCCGCCCTCGCTGCCCAGGCCGGCGTCTCCGATCAGCCGAGCCTCCTTCTGGGCCGTTTCCTTCCCAAGCACGCCGGTGTTGGCTAGAGATCCATTGAGATGGAAAAGGCTGTAGTAGGAGTCTTCGGGCACCAGTTCGTTTCCCGTTAATATGCTCTCCGTCGACACGTACAGCCTGGCGGTAAGGGATAAGGAAGAGGAGAAGGAAAAATCCCTGCCTGCCGGTGGCGGCACAGGAAACATCTCTACGCGAATAGAGTATACTCCCTCTTCTTCCGATGCCGGCCAGGTGATGCTTTGAAACCCCTCGCTTAGCGCTCCGGCCGCCAGGATTGTGCCGTCCTGGCTCCAGCGAATATAGGGATTCGACCCGGCCGGGTACAGTAGCTCAGCTTCGATTACCGATTCATGCCCGGCCATGATCGTCGGCGGGTAGGAAGTGATGCCTAAAATGTCGTACTGTCCGGCGACATAGAAGAAGCTGAGCTGTTCCTTTTCAATAACTCCTTCCTCGCCGTGTACGGTGAACTCAATCGTGTATTGTCCTGTTTCAAGGTTTGGAAGAAGGAGCTCCAGCTCTTCGTCGGTCAGGGGCGAGGCGATGCTGGTGTTCCAGACGCTCTGCCCGGATTGAGCGTTCAGGGCAATTTCCAGCAGCACAGGTTCGGTGCTCTGATCCTCTGTTTGGATGAGGAAATCAACAGAATCACCGCCCTGTAAAAAATCGCCTTCAGACAGGGACAGAATCTTGATGCCGACGGATTCCTCGACCGAGGGAGCGAACATGGACAGGTCCGAACAGGAGCCAAGCACCAGCCCGGCAACGAGGATATAAACTGGAAGTTTGAACAACCTCTTCATCTCTATATACAAATAATATCACGAAGATTAGTAATTTCAAAGGCCCCAGGGCCGAAATATACCCGTCGAATATGGGTCCTATTCAACGCAAAAGAAATAGGCTTTTAAAATCTAAATTGAAATTTTGTTAGAAATATGACTTGATCTTTTTACCTTTCTCACTACAATATCGCTATCTTCTATCACAACTGAAAGGGAAGATAGCGATGTCCTCAACCAGTGCAAAAATCGAGTCATGATAAGACGATTTTCGCACTGTCATCGTAATAGGCATTTGTAATGCCGGAATACACGTTGAAGCAGGAAGCGCACGGCGTGCTGTGGCCTATCTTGCTGATCTTCGTAATGTTCATCCTGGCCACAGTTTTTCCGGCAACAAAACACCTAAGCAGGGATGTTTCCCCGGTAACAATCGCCTTCTTCCGCTATTTCTGGGGAACCATCCCTCTTATCCCATTCTTTGTTATAGAAAAAAAGAGAAAAAGACGGGGCTTGAGCGGACCGGATATCCTGGCGATGACAGGTCTCGGGGCCTTGGGGATCGCTCTGTTCTCGGTTTGCTTCACCTTCGGCCTGAAACTATCCACAGCGTACAACGGTTCCCTGCTGATAAACAGTCAGCCGATCTTTACAACCCTCCTTGCTCCCCTTATAATTAAAGAGGATTTTTCCCTTGTCCGAATTCTCGGTGCGCTGGCAGGAGGAGTTGGAGTATATTTTATTGTCGCCGGAGGGCTGGGACCTGGGGATATCCTAACCCATGAGTATTTCCGGGGCAACCTGATCCTGCTCGGGGGGGCTTTGTCCATCAGCATATACAGCATCTTTCTGAAACGATATGTCATCAAGTACGGCGGTTTCATTCCGACATTCCTTACCATGCTTTCCGGGACCGTGTTCCTGCTGGCTGCGGCACTACTTCTCTCCGGAAGTGACGTTTTTCAGGGGATTACTCTCAAGTCTTGGCCGCTGCTTATCTATATTGGTATAGTCGGAACCGCCCTCGTGTATCCCCTGTTTAACCTGGCGCTGAAAGCCAACGGGGTTATCCGGGCTGTGGGCTTCAAGCTGCTGATCCCGGTTTTCGGTATCGTTTTGAGCGTTGTTCTGCTCGGAGAACGGCCGGGATTGTTCACCTACATCGGTGCTGTGATTGTTATCGCCTCGGTGTACCTAATCCAGCGACTCCCGGCCGGAGCTACAGAGGGAAAGCCGGCCTAACGAACGGATTGATTTTGAACGAGAAATAAATACCATTCCCATTTCAAGGAGGTTTGACTGTGAGCGACACTGAATATTTCCAAGAAATGGAGAAGGGCATCGGTCTTGCTCATGCGATCGCCGAAGCGGATCGCTGTTTGCTCTGCTACGATGCGCCCTGCTCCAAGGCTTGTCCGGCGGAAACCGACCCGGGGACATTCATCCGAAAACTGCGCCTGCGCAACATCACCGGGGCGATCCGCACGATCAAGGAAAACAACATACTCGGAGGCGCCTGCGGAGTGCTCTGTCCGACCTCGAAGCTCTGCGAGAAGGAGTGCAGTGCCACCGGTATCAGCCGGCCGATCGAAATCGGTGGAATTCAACGATTCCTGGTGGAGTACGGATGGCAGATCGGTTTCAAGGTGTTCGAAAAGGCGAAGGAGCGCAAGGAGAAGGTCGCCGTGGTCGGTTCCGGTCCGGCGGGTCTGTCCTGCGCAGGTGAACTCGCCAAACAAGGATTCCAGGTCACCGTTTTCGCGGAACGCTCCGAACCCGGCGGAGTCATTCGCTACGGAGTTCCCGCCTATCGTTTCGATAAGAAGTTCTTTAAGAACGAATTACAGGATCTGTACGATCTGGGAGTCCAGTTCCAGTGCAATACTAAAATCGAAGGCAAGGCTGGATCGGAGAAACTGCTCAACGACGGATACAAGGCGGTATTCCTATCCCCGGGATTGTGGGGGACCCAACGTCTGATTCCGGGGCCCCAGAACATACAAGGGGTCTTCATATCTTCGGATTTTTTGGCAGCCTTGAGAGAGGAGCGCTTCGAGGAGCTCGGCAAACAGATCAAAGGAAAGACGGTGGCCGTGATCGGCGGCGGTTCGGTTGCCATGGACTGTGTTGAATCGGCGAGCAAACTCGGAGCCAAAGATGTCTATCTGGTGTACCGGCGTTCCTTCGCCCAGATGCCTGCAGAGGAGGACGAACGCCTCGAGGCTCTCAGACTCGGGGTGCACTTCCTGGTTCTCAACCAGCCCGTCGATTACCTGACGGATTCGAGCGGTAAAGTGAACGCCCTCAAGCTGATCCGGACGCAGCTGGGTGAATCCGATGCCTCAGGCCGCAGAAAACCGGTCGAGCTGAAGGGTTCCGAATGGGAGTTAAACGTCGACATCGTAGTCGAGGCTATCGGACAAAAACCTGATGAAGCGGTGGATTGGTCCCCCGCGGTAAAGCTGGACAAGAAGGGACTGATCGTTGCGGAAGCGGAAACCGGCCAGGCTTCCAGCAAGATGATTTTCGCCGGTGGGGATATCGTACGGGGACCCGCCCTTGTGGTTGAAGCCGTACAGGACGGCAAGGTCGCCGCCCGTGCCATAGCCAAGGCACTTTTGAAGGCCTAACAGGAGGAATCGAAATGACAGCAAAGAATATAGATTTATCGGTCGATTTCGCAGGGGTGAAGTTCAAGAATCCCTTTTTGCTCTCTTCATCTCCCGTGTCGAACAGTGCCGAAATGGTCGCCCAGTCCTTCGAAGCCGGATGGGGTGGGGTAGTGTATAAGACTCTCGCTTCAGGGCGCTGGCCGATCGTTCATCCCTCCCCGAGGATGAATCCGTACCACTACGGCTCCACCAAGATGATGGGTCTGCAGAACGTAGAGCAGATTTCGGATCGTCCGCTGAAGGACAATCTACTCGATCTCCTCTATCTGAAGAAGAACTACCCGGACCACCCCATCGTGGCCAGCGTCATGGGCTTCTCCACCGAGGATTGGCAGTACGTGGCCAAGGCCGCCGAAGACAATGGTGCGGACATGCTCGAGTTGAACTTTTCCTGCCCCCATATGACCATTGAAGGTTCAGGGCACAAGGTAGGCCAGGCCTTTCAACTGCTGGAAGGATTCACGGAGGCCGTGAAAAAGGTGGTCAAGATTCCCGTCATGGCCAAGATGACCCCGAACATCACCGATATCACCGAACCGGCCGTGTTCGCCAAGAAGGGCGGTGCCGATGCGATCTCGGCGGTCAATACATTCCAAGGGATATCTGAGATCGGCCGGGATGACTGGATTCCCAAGCCCAATATTTTCGGTGTAGGGGCCGAGAGCGGCTATTCGGGTCCGGCGATCAAACCAATAGCACTTCACTTTATCGCCGATATGGCCAAGTGCAAGGACCTCGGGCTTCCCCTGTCCGGAATTGGCGGCATCGAAACCTGGGTGGATGTGCTGGAATACCTGCTGGTTGGAGCTACCACCGTACAGGTAACAACTGGAATCATCCACTACGGCTATCGAATCGTCGAGGACATGGCTGAGGGCTTGCGGGACTACATGGCCTCCAAAGGAATAACTAAGGTATCTGAACTGATCGGCAAGGCTCTGCCCAATCTGCAAGAGACGGATCATTTCGACCTGGAGCGCCAGGGCCGAGCTGAATACAACTACGAAACTTGCGTCGGCTGCGGCCAGTGCTACATCGTGTGCAACGATGCCGCCGGCCAGGCGCTGGAATGGGATTCGGAAACCCGGAGGCCCAAGCTGATCGAGGACAAGTGTCTCGGCTGTATGATCTGCAGCTTCGTCTGCCCCGTGCCCGGCCTGATTTCTTTCAAAGAGATGCCAAGGGAGTGGAATCGAAACGAAACGGTTGTTATGGATCCGGGTCTGGAAAAGGAGCTGAGGTATCAGCCTTTCGAAAAAGTGGATCTGAAAAGATAACGCAATCTTCGCGGTCGGGCGCTCCCGTGGCATTTCAAAGGAAGATTGTGTTGTTTTCTTCCGGCCGAAAATCTTGTAATTATAACAAGATTTTCTCACCGTCATCATAATAGGAGGATGAGAGAGATGAGCGTACTGATAAAAAACGGACTGGTTGTGACATCTTCCGGAAGCTACTCCGCAGATGTCTTTGTTGAAGGTGAAAAAATAAAGGTTATAGGCAGCGATCTGGAGGCGACGGTCAAGGCGGAGGAGGTTGTCGAGGCAAAGGGAAAGTATGTGCTGCCCGGCGCGATCGATCCCCACACCCACCTGGCCATGCCCTTCATGGGTACGACCTCGAAGGATGACTTCGAAACGGGTACGATTGCCGCGGCCTGTGGTGGAACCACCTCGGTGGTAGATTTCGTCCTCCAGAACAAAGGGGAATCCCTCCATGAAGCGGTGGAGCGAAAAAAGGGAATAGCCGATGGGAAAGTGGCCGTGGACTACTCTCTGCATCCGGCTGTGCTGGATCCCAGACCCGAAGTGATCGACGAGGTCAAGAAAGCGGCCCAGGAGTACGGAACACCCAGCTTCAAGATTTTCCTGTTCTACGATTTTAGAGTGGACGACTACACCATGATCCGACTGCTTGAAGAGACCAAGAAGTACGGCGGTTTGATACAGGTGCACGCGGAGAACTTTGACATCGTACGCCGTTTGAACGAGAGGTTTGAAAAGGCCGCAAACCTGTCCCCCATGTATCACGCCAAAGCCCATGCTATCCTGGCCGAAGAGGAGGCTGTGGACAAAGCGGCGAAGATGGTCGAGTTCACCGGCTCGCGGATCTACATCGTACATCTGTCCTCTAAAGAGGGGCTTTGGAAGATCAAGAAAGCCCGAGACCGGGGCGTGGAGATGTATGCCGAGACCTGCCCCCAGTATCTGACCCTGAACGAGGAGCGCTACAACGAACCGAATTGGCAGGGGGCCAAGTACGTGATGTCGCCGCCTCTGCGACCCCAGGATTCCAGTGAAGAGCTCTGGTTGGGCTTGAGATACGGGGATGTTCAGACGATCGGCACGGATCACTGCCCCTTCGATTTCAAAGGTCAAAAGGACATGTTCGGCAAGGACGACTACAAGAAGATCCCCAACGGCGCGCCTGGGATCGAAACCATGATGATGCTCCTGCACAGCGAAGGCGTGGTCAAGGGCCGTATCAGCCTGGAACAGATGGTGGGTGCACTTTCCACGAACTCGGCCAAACTATTTGGTCTCAAAGACAAGGGGGCGGTCGCCGTGGGCAAAGATGCGGACCTGGTGATATTCGATCCCAAGCAGAAGTTCACCGTATCCCAGAGCAAGCTGCACATGAACGTGGACTACACACCCTGGGAGGGTTGGGAGCTGACAGGAATGCCCTCGGTTGTGTACTCCCGTGGAAAGCGTGTAGCCGAATGGGATGGAAAGCAGATGAAGTTTGTCGGGAAGGTCGGGGTCGGTCGATTTGTGAAGCGCGAGCCCCGCGAAGGTACATAGAGGTTTGAAGAATCGACCGCTTGTGCAAAAACCGAGTCATGTTCTGCTGGAGAGTGCAAGGGTAGCAGAAAGGTTACCGGGTAAGTAAAAAATAATCTGTGTTAATTGAAAAAGTGGTAGTTTCGCTATAACTTTGTAACGTATAGAGAGGAAAACTCTGGCCTTATTCGCACGCAGGGGAGGATGAGAAAGTGCGTAAAATTTTACTCCTGGTAGTTATACTCCTGGCAATGTCGCTGTTTATCGTCACAACGGTTTCCGCTCAGGTCGTATCAGAACGCAAGGAAATCGCTGTGTTCAAGCTCAGCTACTACCGTTTTGACATCCCAAATGCGGTGCTCGGGGGAATTGACGAAGAGATCCGCAGCGTTTTCATCAACCTGGGACGCTTCGATGTGGTGGGTTTGACTCAGCGCCTGGAAGAGGGGGATCTGAACGAGTTCATCGACAAGATCAAGATGTACAAAGAGGAGCAGGTAGAGATCCCCGAAGAGGTACAGATGGGCAAGGAGTTCTTCACCAAGGCGGACTTCGACAGCCTGGTGGGTTCCTTCCTCGTCGTGGTACCGGCGGTGGCGAATTATGTGGTCGCTCGCCTCGACACGGAGGAGTATCAGATCAACATCAAAACGTCCTTCAGCTTCGTCAATGTGGAGGAAGGGCGCACCTTCGCCCAAGCTTTCGTGGATACCCAGGGAAAGGATGAGAATGTCGACCTGGCCATCAAGGATGCCCTGGACGCAATTCCCATGCAGCTGACCTTCGAGATCCGCAAGATCCCCGAGTTCCAGCTCAAGACAGGCGTCATCGAGGTGCGGGGCAGCGAGATCATTATCGAGCTGGGCAGGGACCTCGGGCTCAAAGCCGGGGACGAGTATGTGATCGTCTCCGGGGAGATCTTACAGTCGGGAAAAGCTCTGACTCGTGAAAACGGGCTTGTGGTGATCAAAGAGGTCAGCGATGAGGTGTCGGTGGCAAAGATCATCTACGCCCGTCCCGGGCCTCAGATTGGGGATCAGCTGCAGGAGGTGCCCCGCTTCGGCATGGACACCACCCCGTACGTACACTTGGCCAAAGGGGCGCTCTATAATCGAGACACAACCATCCTCATCGGTGCCCGGCAGGCCGTATCGCGGGGATTCTTCGGTTTCCGACCCCTCCTCGGTATTGAGGTCCCCCTGATCGCCAATATTGCCGCGGCTTTGCCTGTGAATATCTATTTAGGTGGAGAGTACGATATTTACTTCGGCCGCTTTCAGCTCGTGCCCATGGCTGGCTTGGGGGTCGGGATGGCCTACCTCTGGTATCTTAAATACGCCGATGTGCCGGAAGACGAGAGATTTTTCCTCACCCACGTGGGAGGGCTTGCCGGGGTTACCGCCAACTACCTCTTCCACAAGAATTTCCGTTTCTCCGTAGAGGTGGGATACATGAATTGGTTCTCCTTGATACCGTTAAAGGTGTTTACCGATAACTTAACCTTCCCCGACTACGACGGCCTGTTCGTGGGAGCGGGCGTAACCATCAAGTATTAGAAAAGGAGGTGGATCGAGTGAAAAGCAAGTCTCTCTTTGGACTGTTCGCTCTACCATTTTTGTTTTTATTCCTAATCTCCTGTCTCAGCGGGCCGCCGGCAACGGTACAAGCTCCTCAAGCGGATACCGCCGCGGCTATGCCCGAAGAGAAAGTATACGAGGGGGCGGGTCGGGACGCCTCGATGCTCACGGCGATGAATATGGCTAAGATGGACGCGGTCCGAAAGGCCGTGATCGACATGATCGGTGTGGCCAACGAGCAGGCGAATCAGGAAGAGCTGCAGGAGGTTCTGTACAACACCCAGAACCCCAACGCCTTTGTGAATAACGACACCTTCGAAACCCTCCGCAAGGACAAAGTGGGGGAAGACTACATCTTCGAAGCCAGGGTGGCCGTGAAGATGCGGGCCGTGGAGAGCACCCTCAAAGCCCACGGGCTGTACGGCGAGGTTGTGAGCATGCAGGAGAAGACCGGAGAAGCCGCCGCAGCTTCCGCTGAAGCTACGAAAGAGGGTGCCGAGGCGATCGACGAGATCACGGCGCAGACCGACGGGGAAGAGCTGACTGCGGAGGAGAAGCGGATCATTGTCCGGTATGTGAGCAACATGACCTATATGGTCTACTTCAACGAAGAAGCCACTGAGGATCCCTTCTATATGAAGGCGGCGGTGGGAATCGCCAACGAATACCTCACCTCAAATGCCATCGAGGCGATCGACTACGATCAGGTGGAACAGCTTAAAGCTGATCAGCGGATGGCCTACGAGGAAGAGGCGGGAGATAGCATCTCGATCATTCAGTGGATCGCTCAGAAGCTGAACGCCGATGTATATATCGAAATCGACGGCCGCACCAGCGGCGAGACCTCCGGAGACAAGTACTACGGGCAGGCCAACATCACTCTCAAAGGCTTCGAGGCCTCCACGGGGCGCCTTCTCGGTTCCCAACCCTGGAACAGTCCGAAGACCTTCTCCACCGCTTCGGAGCAGGCTGCAAAAATCAATGCCCTGCAGACCAGCGTGTACAAGGCCATGCCCATCGTGATCGATCAGGCCAAGGC
>CAZBXU010000051.1:0-20369 GCA_964495755.1 uncultured Spirochaetaceae bacterium
CCGCCGGACCAGCTCAGAAAGATTCTTTTTCTCTCTGCTCAGAACGCTCAGTACGATCAATAGGCCGATGATTGCTGAGTCGCAGTAGTAAAAGTCCCGGGAAATGTAGTGCCCGTCAGTTCTCCGGCGTACAGGCCCCGCTCGCGGCGCAGCATCGCCTTGACCACTGCGTGGCCTACAGGGCAAGGCACAGGCTCTGCACCGAGCTCGTTCAGGAATTCTTTCACGCTTCTCGAGGAACGCACGTCGTACAGCACTTTCCGGCACCCTCTAAGTTTGCTCACTCGATGTTTGAAGAAATGCAGCCCGAGCAACCCGGTGATCAGATCCGCGGGAACGGGTCGGCCCTGTTCATCGATAAAGACGATTCGATCGCCGTCTCCATTGAAGCAGACACCTATATCCGCCCGTTCCGCCACAATCTTGTCCCGGGCCTGCTGCAGGTTCTCCGCCTCAAGCGGATTCGGCCCGTGCTCGGGAAATCGTCCATCGGGGACGGCGTTGATGATATGGTGCTCGATCGGAAGATCCGAAAGCAGCTGTCCGTAGCGGCAGGCTGCCGCGCCGTTGGAGCAGTCGGAAACCAGACTGATGTCGGTGACGTTCGCCCCGGCATTTCTGATCCCGTCACTGACTGCTTCAAAAATTTCCTCCGAGGACAGCTCCACAATCATCGCCTGTTCGATCCCCGCGGGGGTTTTTTTGCTTTTCACGCGTCATTTTTTTCTAAAGAATTCTGTCAATATTCAAACACATATCGCAAATATAAGTACCTGGTTCACCTGTTCTATTGAGATGATGAACCATATACTCCTTGGGTGGAAGCGGCAAGCCAGCGCAGTAAAATCAACGCCCCGATAATCAGCAGCCAGGCGAGTGCCGCAACCCACAGAAACCCGTAGCCGGCGTACAGCGCGAATCCCGCGATTGGGCCGATGGCGGTGCCGAGATCGAGGAAAGTGGAAAACCGGCTTACATGAAGTGCCCCGTCCCGATAGGGGGCAAGATCCCCGGCCATGGTGTAGAGAAGGAGATGCACCCCGATGCCGGAGGCGAACTGCAGCAACAGACAGGTGATCACCAGCGGCCAGGGGCGGAAGAAGGCGATACCGCCTATGCAGATTGCCTGCAGAACTATAAGAATCACCAGGAGACGCCGTCGTCCGAAACGATCACCGATCATTCCAGTCAGGGGACCAAGGGCAAGAGTTCCAAAGGAACGAAAGCCGAGCAAGAGCCCCGTCAGGCTGGTTACACCGAGGGACAGAGGAAGGACCGGACCGATCCGGTCGGCCACGAGTCGTCCGGTGAGATTCGCCACCATCTGTTCGGTCATGGTTAGAGTCAGAGCACATCCCCAAAGGCCAAATGGCTGACGACCGAGCTGTGAATCAGAAGTGGAAGCTTGTGGGCTCGGATTTCGTGTTGGGGTTTTAACCAGGAAAAGGATACCCGACAGCGTACCTACACCAAAAACGAAGAAGGTCGACGTGATCCCAATGGTATCGGCGAGCAGGCCGCCGACCAGAACCCCGCCGCCCTGGCCGATCCTGGTGATAGCCTGATAGGCGGCGAAGATGCGACCTCGGGTACGGTTGGTAGAAATCGCCAAAGCGGCCAGATACCCTTCGACCCGGAACAGCGACCAGCATGCGCCCCAGGCCAGGCGTGCCGCCAGCAGACCCCAGAAGCCGATCGGCAAGGCATAGCTGGCGGTAATCAGGCTGCCGGCGATGATAGCCCAGTAAAGAGGTTGGTTGCTGTGGCTGCGGCGAACGAGACGCCCGGCCATTTCGTTCGTAGCAAGACGAACGAGGCGGTTCGCGCCGAGCAGAATACCAACCTGCCAGACCCGAAGGCCGAAGGCCTCGGGCCGGGATGGCAGTAACGCGTACAGTAGAGCATCGCCGAGCAGAGACAGGGCGACGATCACTGAAGTCAGCAGAAACCGTTTCCGGTTTTCGGAATCGTTTTTTGTTTCGATTCCCGGCATGGTTGTGCTCCGCTAAGGTGTTTGAATTACCTGTAGTCGTCTGTGGTCATAGTGGTGTGGATTCGATTTGTCGTCAAGAAACCCTGAAAATTTAGCTGCAAAGTTTGACAAAAACGAAAGCCACTTGACATGTCATTCAGAACTTGTAGTATAAAATACACAGCATGGAGAGGAACGCATCTCCGGGATTGGCGGTGGGGCAGAAATTACAGTTCGCTACCGCAAAGCTGCGCAACCGTCCGGATATCCTGCTGGCCTTGATCTTCCTGGTAGTTCTCGCTTTTCTCGTAATCGCACCGCTCGTCCAGATCGTCTATACCTCCCTGATCTATCAGAGCAATGATCTGCGGGTCGTAAGAGACGCCCGGGTCGGCCAGTTTACTCTATACCATTACGCCAGGATTTTCAGGGGGCGCCTGGCCCGTTCGATTTTTTACATGCCATTCCTCAACAGTCTCCTCGTCGGTTGTGGTGTCACCCTGTTCGCCATGGTGGTTGGTGCGCTGCTGGCCTAAGTACTGGTACGCACCGATATCCACCTCAAGCGTTTTTTTAATTCTGTGATCGTCATCCCCTACATGATGCCTTCCTGGGTCATTGCACTGGCCTGGTTGATCTTCTTCAAGAACGATCGAATAGCGGGACAGCAGGGGATGTTCCAACAACTTTTGGGCGTCGGTCCCCCGGACTGGTTCTCCTACGGGCTGCTGCCTATCGTTATCTGTCTGGGCTTGCACTACTATTCTTACTCATTTCTGCTGGTCTCCGGAGCCCTGAGGACTGTGGATTCGGAGCTGGAGGAGGCGGGGGCGGTTGCCGGACTGTCCAAATCAGCAATTCTTCGCAAGATTACACTTCCGATCGTGCTGCCCGCGCTCAGTTCCTCCTTTATTCTGACCTTCACCCGCAGCATGGGCACCTTCGGTACCCCCGCCCTGCTGGGGCTGCCGGTGCGCTTCTTCACCATCCCCACCCGCATCTATGCCTCGATCAACTCTCGAAACATGGGTGATGCGTTTGTGCTGGCCTTGGTGCTGGTGGTCCTGGCCTCGGTGGCGATTTATATAAACAGCCGCATCATCGGGATCCGTAAGAGCTTTGTCACGATGCAGGGAAAAGGGTTCCACAGCCGCCCGACCCGGCTCGGGGCTCTTCGCCTTCCGATAACGATCATCGTGCTCGTGTTTCTGCTGGTGGCGGTGTTTATGCCCGTGGTGATCCTGGCCTACAGCACTTTCATGCTTCTCCCGGGGGACTACTCATTCTCCAACCTCACCCTTCACTTCTGGGTGGGGGAAAGCGACTTCAGGCGCGCCAGCGGGCAGGAGGGTATCCTGCGTAACGACGGTATCGGCAGGGGAGTGTGGAACAGCGTCCGTTTAGGGGTGTTGGCTGCGGCGATCAATGGGATCGTCGGCCTTCTGATAGGTTATTCGGTCGTTCGCAGTCGGGGCCGCCCCCTGTCCAAGACACTGGAGGCTGTATCCTTTGCGCCCTATGTGTTTCCTAGCATCGCCATGGGAGCCATCTATCTGGGCATGTTCGCCCGTCCGCTCGGGCCGATTCCCGCTCTCTACGGAAGCTTCGTTCTACTGGTGCTCGTCGTCGTGGTGAAAAATCTGCCTTTCTCGTCGAGATCGGGGATCAGTGCGATGCTGCAGATCGACAGATCCCTCGAGGAGAGCGCCCGCATCCACGGTCTGCCCTGGTTCAAGCGTTTTCGGAAGATCATCTTTCCCCTGGCCACCAGTGGTTTTGTCTCGGGTATGATCCTGACCTTCATCACCGCCATGCGGGAGCTCTCCCTGCTGATCCTGTTGGTCACTCCCGCCACTCGGGTTCTGACCTCGGTGATTTTCGAGTATGAGAGCCAGAATCAGACCCAGCACGCCAACGGAGTAACGATGATCTTGCTGTTCATTATCGTCGTTGCGAATCTCATCGTGAGGCGATTTTTCGGTCAACGAAGCCTGTCAGGCTTAAGAGATTCCTGATGCGTTGCATCGGGGGAAAAAATTAAAGGAGTGTCGTATGAAAGCAAAATGCACGGTTTTTTCTCTGCTGCTCCTCTTCGCCTTTTCGGCCTTGTTTGCCTTTGCCGGGGGGGGGACAGGAGATGGTTACGAAAGAGGCGTATCCACCCGAGATGGAAGAGTGGCTGAAGGTCTCCAAGCTGGGGCCGCACGAGGGCAGTACGCAGGATTGGGCTGAAATCGAGCGTCTCGCCAAGCAGGAAGGTCGGGTGGTGGTCTACTCCTCGTCTTCGCGGATCGCCAATGTGGCCGAAGCCTTCGAGGCCACCTATCCGGAAATCAAACTTGAAGGATACGATCTCGGCTCGGTCCAGACACTGGAAAAACCGATTCGTGAGCAGGATGCCGGCGTCTACAACGCCGATATCATCACCACCGGCGGCTCCGGGCAGGTTATTTACGAGCTGCTTGCGAAAAACAGGATCGTCAATTTCGTTCCCGACACGGTGGCAAAGGAAATCCCGAAGGAGATGAAGGATCCCCTGCTCGTCCGCATCAATGAGGCAATCGTCTTTTTCTACAACAAGGAGACCTATCCCGACGCACCCGCCGATCGAGAATGTCTGGGAGCTGACAACCGAGAAGTGGCGGGGTAAAATCGTGCTCAAAAACCCGCTGGAATCGGAGTCCGTGTTTATGGGTATCTGCACCCTGGTCGAGCACGCAGATGAAATGGCAGCGGCCTACAGACGGTTTGCGGGCAAGAAGATCGAGCTCAGCCCCGGTGTCCCCGATGCCGGGTACGAATTCATCTATCGGCTGCTGAAAAACGATATGGTCCTGCTTTCCTCGGGCAGCAAGTCCGCCGAAGCTTCAGGCAAGAAGGGTCAGGCGGGACTCCCGTTCAGCATCGGTTCCTTTACCTATATTCGCTACAACGACACGAACGGTTTCGCCAACGAGGTATTCAGGGATCTGGATCCGGTCGCCGGTGTGATCTATCCGACCTACACGGGGATCGCTCGCCAGGCGCCGCATCCCAACGCGGCCAAGCTGCTCACCGCCTTCCTGCTCGGTTCCCCCGAGATCAACCCGGATTCGGTGATCGAGGAGCCCTACACCGAGGGCAAGAGCGTTGAACTGCTGCAGGGACTGGCTCCCTACTACGAGATGGGTTCCCAGAGTCCTCGCAAGGATGTACCCCCCCCCCACAGGCGGAGAGATCTGGGATCAGGTGGCCGGCAATTGCTGGACCGCCAGTCCGGAGTTCATGTGGTATGAAGCGCCGAAGGTACAGGATTTTTGGGTCCAGGAGTCGTCCCAATAGGTGAGAAGCGCTTGAGCAGCATCGTTCTACAGGATATCAGCAAATCGTACGGCAGGGTAACCGCCGTACGAAATTTATCCCTCCAAATAGCGGAAGGCCAATTTGTGACACTGCTGGGACCTTCGGGATGCGGGAAAACCACGACCCTGTGGGTCATCGCGGGGCTGGAGGAACCCGATTCCGGAGAGGTGCGGATCGGCCGAACGGTTGTTGTTCTCCCGTGCTAAGGGGGTGTTCATTCCACCCGAAAAGCGCGGCCTCGGACTGATCTTCCAGAGTTATGCCCTCTGGCCGCACATGACGGTGCGGCGCAACATCGCTTTGGGCCTCGAACAGCAGCGTTTGCCCAAGAACACCGTCGAGCAGCGTGTGCAGTCGGCGCCGAGCAAGGTTCACCTGACGGGATACGCAGAGCGCTACCCGTCGGAGCTCTCCGGCGGGCAGCAGCAGCGGGTGGCTGTAGCCAGGATGGTGGCTGCGGAACCGGAAATTTTTCTCATGGATGAACCGCTGTCGAACCTCGATGCCGTGCTGCGCATCGATATGCGCACGGAGCTCAAGCGTCTGCACCACGAGCTGGAGGCAACTACGGTCTATGTCACCCATGACCAGGTCGAAGCCCTGACTTTGTCCGATCTGATTGCGGTCATGGACTCAGGAGTCATTCGACAGATCGGCACTCCCGAGGAGATCTACAAGCGGCCGGGCGACCTGTTTGTGGCACGCTTTGTGGGCAGCCCGCGGATCAATACGATCACCGGCCGCATTGTAAGCAAAGACGGAGAGACGCTGTTTTCAACCGGGCATCTGTCGATCCCGGTCCGGCCTGATCGATCGTTCCCTCGGGAGGAGATCGTTGCGTCCGTGCGCCCCGAGGACATCGAGATTTCCAGAAAACCTGTGAAGGGATGGTTGGAATGTGGAGCATACTCGATCCTCCCCGTGGGTTCAGAGACGATCATCAACGTGCAGTCTTCCGACCTTTCCCTGTCCGTGAAGGTCAATGGATTCTCGGAAATCCAGATGGATGACCCGGTTTGGGTGCGTCTGAATGAATCCGCGGTGAACTTTTACGACGGGAAGAGCGAGCAGCGGATTCTTTGACCGGAGACATGGGCGGAAGCTGTGTTCTTAAGTGCTGATAGTTCTTCTTTTTATTGTTGTTGAGGGTGTTCTTCAACAGCAAAAGGCTGTCCAGGAAGGAAGGACCGACCGGTCCTTCTGCGCTGTATCTCTCCGGGCTAAGCTCAAGGGTGAATACGCCGTGATAGGCCCCGGTCGAGCAGTGCGGCGGCGTACTGTGCCAATGGCAGGCGACTTCGATTCAGGGGCCAGTGGGTTCGGCCGGTGGGGCCCACACCATGGATGTGAGTGTGGATCACCCGCTCGAGGAATGCTTCCGGGAGGTCGGGTTCCATCGATCCCTTGAGGACATTGGAGTAACCGTGTCCCCAGTCCCAACAGATCCCTACTCGATCTCTGTCAATCCGTGCGCACAGATCCGCTGTCACCGTGTAATTGTTGGCCGGATCCACAACTCCCTTGGCCCGGCTCAGCTCGAGGGCAAAAGTTAACGGTGCACTTTCCCGTTCGGCAAGATCGGCGAGGGAGGTGAAAAGTGCTTGGGTACGGTTGCTCAGTTCCACCTCGTCGCCATGAGCCTGGGCGTAGCCATGCATCGTAAGCAGCAGGCTTTCCTGGTTTCCAGCCAGCTGCTGCAGCACATCGCCGATCCAGGGAAACAGGTCGGCGAGGCGGGAAGCGGAAGTGGACGACGGAGTGGCCGGATGCAGGGTGACTTGGAGTCCCGCCTGTAGGATGGCCCTGCATCCCTGCACGATCAGGTCCGCACGTACCATCTCGGGGAAATGTCTGATTTCGATTGCCCGCACCCCGTGGCGCCGGAACAATTCCATCGCCGCAGCCGCGGGACCGAAGGATTCATATATCGACCTGCTGCTCGGTGTAGAGATCGCGCCACAGAGGTAGCCGTGGGGCAGGGAGAGACCAATGATTGCCGTATCCGCTGTTTGCTCTTGCTTCATGGTTGTGCCCGTTGATCGCGCAGACATTGATTGCCATCATAATATACAACAATTCTCCGTATCAGTTGCGGCGGGCGCCCTGTTTTGAAGATCAGCCTAGCTTCGTCTTAATGATGATATCTGAAATTATGTTCGCCGCTTCGTCGCAGTTGTCCGCTGATCGATTGAGGTGGCGGTAGATCTCCCGCATCTTCAGCATGTAGCCGGCTGTGTGGTCCGGGTTTTCGAATAGGTCCGCCAGCGCCTTGAGGTAGATGTGATGGATCTGGTTCTCTGTAGCCTTGGCCCGCTTGGCGTGCTCCAAGGCAACGGAAGAGAATTTCCTCATGTGCTTCAGTGCATCATATATTTCCAGTGTGCCTTTTTCCAGAACCTTGGCCATGGCAATTAGATCATCGTCGGGCTGCACCTGGAAGATGTGCAGCTCCTCTACCGTCCTCTGGGCGGCGTCAATGATCTCATCCACGGCTCGGGAGAGCGCGAAGATATCCTCCCGGTCGAACGGTGTTATCAGAGTGCGGTTAAGACCATCTATTAAGATCCTCCGTAGATCATCCGCCTCATGTTCCAGTAAGTTTACACGCTCTGCCGCCGCGCTGTTGCCCGTTTCCAAGCCGCGAACCAGGGTGGTGTAGGCGTCATAGACTGTCCTGGCGTGATCGACGAGAAGTTGATAGAAATCTGTTTTATTTTTCTTGCGGAAAAGAGACAGTTTCATCGCATTTACCTCCTATGTTATCGAATAAGCTGCCGAAAAATCAGATACAGCAGCACTGAGAGACCTCCTGTCAAAGGGATAGTAAAGATCCAGCCAAGCAAGATTGACTGAATCACCTGCCAGCGTACACCGCTGCGCCGATGAGTGCTGCCCACGCCTATGACCGAAGAGCTGATTATTTGGGTCGTGCTTACGGGCGCGCCGACAAGATTACACGACAGCAAGACCAGTGAAGCGGCCAGCTGGGAGCTAAAGGAATGATACGGTCGAACCCGAAAAATGTTATAGCCCACGGTTCGGATGATCTTTGTACCCCCCAGGGTAATTCCAAGCGACAGGCTGGCGATACTCGCCGCCATCACCCACAGCGGAATATCTATGCCTATCGATTTGCCGCTCAGAAAAAGCATCAAGGCAATGAGTCCCATGGTTTTCTGCGAATCATTGGTCCCGTGATTCATACCGAGAATGATCAGACTGCCTATCTGCAGCTTCTTCAGGTACATCTCCATTTTCCATGGGGCATTGTCGAGAATCCGGATCAGAAGCCGGTACACAAGACTGCCAAAAAAGGCTCCTAAAAAAGGCGACAGTACAAGCGCCCCGACGACTTTGATGAGAAAGATGGCCCAAGGAATGCCGGAAAGTCCGTATCGGAAAAGAACCGGGCCGATCAGACCGCCTACAATGGCGAAGGAAGAGCTCGTCGGCAGCCGCACAAACCAGCAGAAACCGTTCCAAATAAGAGCGCCGGCTGCGCCGCTGAACACGAGGAGCAAAGAGTCTACATCTCGAGGAAGCAGGTCAACCTGGATGATGCCGCGAGCGACTGTTAAGGCTACAGGAATCCCAAGGAGAAAAGGTCCACAGAGCTCGGCCAGGGTGACCAGCCACAGGGCCTGTCGGAATGTCAGGGAGCGGGAGGAGACGGCCGTGGCAAAAACGTTCGCACCGTCTTTCATTCCGTTGCTGAAGGCGAACAACAGGCTGAGCACAACGGCGCCAACCAGCAGTGAATCCGTCACAGGTTAGTCCCGATAAGTATTTTCTGTAACAGGTCCTGAATTGTGCTGTTTACCGTGTTGATCTCCAAGAAGAGCTCCAGAAGTCTTGAAGTGATGTGTGGTTGCTCTCCTTCCTGAGCGATCGAAGCGATTCCGTGATAATAGAGCCGAGTGAAATTCTTGAGCTCGTGCTGGTTATTTTTCAGCAATTCCTCGGAGTACTTCCGGTTGGTCAAATATTCCTGAAAGAAGCACTTCACATTCTCCAAGACTCGGCCTTCCAGCTCGAGGAAGTGGTTAGACGAAAAACGGGTCTTGTAGATCCGTCTCTCTGCATAGTATGTATGCAAGATCGAAAAAATCTTTTTCAGATTTGAGTAAACCTCGAAAATATTTTCCCAGTAGAAAGGCAAATAATACTTCTTGTCTAGGCTTCTGAGGAAAAGAGCAAAACTGTCTTCAAAGCTCACCTCCAGGTCGAGCATTCGATCCGTCTGGTCGGGATCCTGACTGCCCTGCTTGGTTGTTACCAGCAGCTGGACGAGGTCCTGCAGGATATCGATGCCGGCGATCAGATACTCGTCTAGCTTGATTCTTTGTCGAAACAACACCTTAGCGAGGCTTTTCATTCCTTCTTCCTCCTCTTACGAGTAAATATCTGTTTAGCAAATTATGTGCCAGACCAAGAAGGAGCTGAGGCGCGGCCAGATATAAATCTATTCAATACAAGGAGTTGTTTGTTAATAACAGTTCTCTGTGCTCGGGGCGAAGAGAGCAAGATAGTTGTCTAGAAAATATACAGGACTTGTACAGTAACTTTACGATTGATTCAGGTCTGACAGCTTGCGCTGCAGGGTAACCCGACTGATTCCTAATCGCGACGCTACTTGAGTTTTGTTGTTTCCGAGCATGGCCAGGAGCTTGCGAATCAAAGGCGGTTCGATACCCCTGTTAAGGAGCTCGAGCAGCCCTTTCTGATCCGCGTATTTTCTCAAAAAAGCGTCGGTGAAATCAGAGAACAAATCCATTTCTTCAGCGTTTCCGTTCAGATATCGGGGTATCTCAGCAGCTTGGATGATCCCGCTCTGGCAGTTGATCCCCAGGTTCAAGATGACATTCTCCAGCTCCCGAACGTTTCCGGGCCACGGGTAGCGCTCCAGAATGGTCCGCGCCTCTTCCGTGACTCCGTGCAGGGTCTTGTTCAGTTTGCTGGCCGCGACATTGACAAAGTGCTCTACAAGCAAGGGGATGTCGGCTTTGCGCTCCCGTAGTGGAGGGACCTCTATGGAAGCGACGTTGATGCGGTAGTAGAGGTCTTCCCTGAATTTGCCGTTCTTGATAAGCGTCAGAAGATTTCTGTTGGTAGCCGTGATGACCCTGGCCCTGAGGGCTATATTGCGCGATCCTCCCAGTCTTTGAAACTCCCGCTCCTGCAGAACCCGAAGAAGCTTCGTCTGAACGGATAAGGGCAGGTCGCCGATCTCATCTAGAAAGATCGTTCCCTCCGCAGCTACCTCGAACTTACCCGCCTGTTGTGATGTAGCCCCAGTGTAAGCCTGAGCTTCATGTCCAAAGAGCTCGTTTTCCAGAAGCGCCTCCGGGAGGGTAGAGCAGTTTACGGCGATGAACGGTTCGTTCTTCCGGTTACCGTTGTAGTGAAGCCCTCTGGCGATGAGCTCCTTGCCGGTACCGCTTTCCCCGGTTATCAGTACGGTGATGTCGTTGTTTACGAGCCTGCCGATGGCTTTGAATATGTTCTGCATTACCTCGGATTTACCGACCACCCGGGTCAGGTTGTAAGTGCGTAGCTGCTCATCCTGAATCACACGCACGTAGTGACGCATCTTCCGCGACTCGAACACTCTGTGGGTGATGATTTTGATCTTGTCGATATCGAGGGGCTTTTCGAGATAGTCACAGGCTCCCAGGGCAATAGACTGAACAATAGTCTCCAAGCTCCCGTAGGCTGTGATCATCACAATATCCGCGTTGTGGGCCTTGGATCGGATCGTCTTCAGCACCAAGAGGCCGTCTTCACCCGGAAGCCGGTAGTCGAGAAAAACGAGCTCTACATCGTGTTCCCGCAGCAGCTTCTCCGCTTCCTTTCCGTTGTAAGCTCCTAGAATGGTGTGCTCACCACGAAAAAGAGCTGAAAAACTCTCAAAAACACCGCGGTCGTCGTCTATGACAAGAATCGTCGCCAAAATTATCTCCTCTACAGCATCTGTATTTTTTGCTCGAGATCTTCTGGAATAATAATCGAGAAACAGGTCTGCTTTTTGCCACTCCGAACCTCAACCGTGCCGAAATGCCGCTCCACGATCATTTTTACGATAGCCAGCCCCAGGCCCGTGCCTTCCTTCTTGGTCGTGAAGAAGGGTTCGAAAATCATACTCAAGTTTTTCGGAATAATCTCCTGCCCATCATTGCAGAAACGTAAAAGCACTACGCCGTCTCGGCGGCGCCGAGTTGTCACCTCGAGTGCGCCGCCCTGAGGCATTGCCTGAATGGCATTTATTACCAGATTCATCACCGCGAGCCTGAGTTTCTCCCCGTCGAGGAACAGGAGGGGAAGCGAGCGGTCCAACCTGGCAATGACTTTAATATTCTGGTGCTCTGTGTTGTAACGAAACAGGTTTAAGATGCCTTCTACGATGTCGTTTGCATCATGGCGGCTGAAGCGCATGGGGCTGGGACGAGCAAACTCCAGCATGTCCTTAATCAGATCATTGAGCCTTTCACTTTCTGTGAGAATTGTGAGGACCTCGTTTTGACCCTCTGTGCCTTTAAGATATCTCTCACGAAGGATCTGCGCCATCATCTTGATCGAGCTCAAAGGATTGCGGATCTCATGGGCTAAGCCGGCGGCCAATTGACCGGCTGTGGCCAGTTTGGCTGATTTAATCATGTCATCTTGCAGTTTCTGTATACGTTGATTGTACAAACTTAGTTTCCGCACGAGGCGATTGAAGCTTTCGGCGATCAGGCCAAACTCGTCTTTACTGGCCAACTCGATACGGGTATCGAAACTATCTATATTCAGGCCATTCATTCCTGCCAGGATTTTCACCAGTGAGGTGTTGATGTTTCTCGCAAGAAATACGTAGATCACGAAAGCAAGAAGCACTCCGATTCCGATCATAAGATACAGCAGGTTTTGCGAGTAACGGAGATACCTATTCTCTTCCCGTTGAGATACACCGAGACTCAGAGCTCCCCAGTAGGAGCTCTCCTTGAGGAACAGCGGCTTAAGCATGAAGTAAGAGGATTCCTGGTTGAGCCGAGCGTTCCTAATGAATACTGTTTCATTTGTCGTCAGCCGGGATAGAACCTCCTCCGGGAGATAGTCATAGCCTTGGTAGGTAGACATCACTTTTCCGTTGTCACGGTAAATTCCATTCTCCATTCCGGTCAGAAGCTTGATATGCTCCGCGAAGTCACTCGAAAACAGAGATCCGATCATGAGCACTCCTAGAATCTTCCCACCGCTTTCAATCGGGGAGACAGCCCGTATGGCCATGCCGGATTGGCCCTGTTCATAACTGACTGCGCTACTGCCGGACAGACCTTCTTTTACGATTGCTTGATTGATCTTCACGTCTCCCGTAACAGCAGGTTGGTGCCCTCTCAGAATAACCTTGCCGTCGGTGTCCTCGATTTCGATGATGTCGAAGATACCGAGCCGGTGGTAATGTACCAGCTTGCTCTCCAGGACGTGGAACTCTCCCTCGGCGAGCAGCGCGACGAGCTCACGGTCTGAGGATAGCTCTTTAGCGATCTTTAAACACTGATCCTCGATAAACTGTACCTCCTGGAAATAAGCCGTGATGCTGTCGGCCAGGCGGATGCGGATTTCCCGGTCAATGGTATTGCGAATGATTAGATAACCAATCAACAGAGCACCGATCGTCGTGATGAAGATGATCAGCATGAACGAGAAGAAGATCTTGAAGTTCAAACGGTATCGAAAGAAGCGCAGCATTTTAAGGTTACCCGGCCATTCTCGACTCCAAGTATATGCGTGAACCCGATTTCTTTGAAGCACTCAGAAGTGGTCTCTGCGAAAACTCTCGATGAGTCATGGTGGGATCGAATCTGCCTGACAAACAACCGTTCCAGGCACTCATGCCGGCACGATCTTGGCAATTCCTTCTCTTGACAATATCTGGATGGCAGAATATAAATTATTTTTGTAAACGTTTGCAATATTTTTGCATTTGAATGATTGGAACAATAGGTCGGACCATAAAAATCAAGAGCACCACTGAGGTGACCATCAAGGACATCGCCCGGAAAGCCAATGTTTCCTACGCCACCGTATCTCGAGCCCTGAACAATAAGAGGGGAGTTCGTGAGGCAACCCGCGTAAAAATTCTCGATCTGGCCTCGAAGATGTCCTATACACCGAACGCCATTGCCCGTGGTCTGGTTAAGAAACAAACCCTGACACTGGGGTTGATCATTCCCGATATCACCAATCCTTTTTATCCGGAAGTTGCTCGGGGTATTGAAGACGGGGCGGCCGAGGGGGGATTCAGCATCTTTCTCTGCAATACCAACTGGGAGCGGAAGAGGGAGGTGCACTACCTCAGGCTGCTTGCCGAGAAGCGGGTAGACGGAATCATCCTGGCCCCGATCGACAACGAGGTCGCGGCTGTCGAGTTCAGTCTGACCGGCAAGATACCCGTGGTGTACGTTAGCAACGCTCCACGCAGAACAGAGCACAGCTTCGTTGTGATCGACAATGTGTTGGGCGGATTTCTCGCCACCGAGCACCTGATACGGGCCGGCCACAGGACGATCGGCTTCGTCGGTTCGACGGAAGATTCCCTGGCAATCGCAGGGCGTCTTAAAGGGTATCGCCGGGCGTTGAAGAAGTACGGTCTTCCCGTTGAAAAGAAGTACATTCAGCTGGGGGATTTCAAACAGGAAACCGGGTACAGGATCGTACGGCGGATGATAGCCGAGAGAGATTATCCCCGGGCCGTTTTTGCAGAAAACGATCTGTTGGCTCTGGGAATCCTACAGGGGGTAAAGGCGAGCGGCTTGTCCGTTCCCGGAGATGTAGCCGTTGTCGGTTTTGATGACATCCCCTTCGCCGGTTTTCCGGAAGTGCAGCTCACAACGATCAACCAGCCGAAGTACGAGATGGGCAGAAAAGCCGTGGAGATCCTGCTGGAACAGATCGGAGGATCCGCCGGCGCGCAGCCGGTGCAGATACGCCAGATCTATCTCGAACCCCAACTCGTTGTGAGGAAGAGTAGTGTATAGTGGATTTTAACGAATATTTCGCAAACGTTTACAATATTATACCAGGAGGTTTCAATGAGTGAAACAATGAAAGCCGTCCGCCTCTATGCGGATTGGGACCCCAAACCGGATTTCAAGCTGGGGGCCAAGGATATTGACAGGAAGCAGACTTATTTGGGGAGCAAGGTCTGGCGCAATCCCAAGCTGAAAATCGAGGATGTGCCCGTCCCCAAGCCGGGACCGGGGCAGGTCCTGATCGAGGTCAAGGCCTGCGGTATCTGCGGCAGTGACGTACACATGGCTCAGGCCGCCGACGACGGGTACATCTGGTATCCCGGCTTGACCGGGTTTCCCTGCACGATTGGCCATGAGATGTCCGGCGTGGTCGTCGAGGGCGGTCCGGGTGCTTTGGACAAGAAGACCAACAGGCCTTTTAAAGGCGGGGAATGGGTGTGCGTCGAGGAGATGCTGTGGTGCGGTTCCTGTCAGCCCTGTGCCGACGGCTGGCCGAACCACTGCGAAAGACTCGACGAGATCGGTTTCAACGTAGACGGAGCGTTCACAAGGTATGTGGTAGTCCCGGCCCGGGTAATCTGGAGTCTGGATGCGCTCCGAGAACAGTACAGCGACGAGGATGTGTTCAAGCTGGGCAGCATGGTGGAACCGAGCAGCGTGGCCTACAACGCCGTTATCGAGCGTGGGGGCGGCGTCAGGCCGGGAGACAACGTGGTCATCCTGGGCGGCGGGCCGGTGGGATTGGCCGCCTGCGCAGTGTTGAAGCGCAACGGAGCGGCCAACGTGATTATCTCCGAGCCTGAGGAGGGGAGAGCGGAGCTCGCCCGCAAGCTCGGCGCCGATTACGTGATCAACCCCAAGAAGGAGAGCATGGCGGATCGGGTGCTGGAGATTACCCACGGGATGGGGGCCTCGCTCTATCTGGAAGCCACGGGCCTTCCGACTGTGGTCTATCCGGAGATCGAACGCTGCATCTGGGAAGGGAGGACCTTGAACAGCACCGTGGTGGTCGTGGCCAGGGCGGACGCCAAGATCCCGGTCACCGGCGAGGTGCTCCAGGTACGTCGGGCCCGTATTGTCGGCTCTCAGGGGCACTCGGGCCACGGGACCTTCCCCAGAGTCATCGCTTCGATGGCGGCCGGGATGAACATGCTGCCCATGATGACCAAGACGATCAAGCTGGAAGAGGTTCCCGAGCATATCGTGATGCTGCGAACCGACAGGCATGAAGCCAAGATCACCTGTTTGATGGAATAGGCCTATCGTCTGTAATCGTTCGCGGAACGCAGCTAACAAATAATATTAGTAGAGGAGTTGAAGTATGGACAAGAAATGGCTGACAACGGAACATCCGGCGATTGTCTTTGAAGACAACACGGTTGGACAGCTAAAGAACGAGATCTGGCAAGCCGGTGCAACCGAACTCGATGCGATCTTGAAAAGTTATGATATCCCTTCGCCTTCGGAGCTTGGCAAGGCCGGCTGCTATATCCAAAACACGCCCCGGGTTAGGTGCATTGAGAAGAGGAAGAAGAACGATTTGGTATTCGTGCCGGTGGGGTGTACGGAGAACCACGGACTGCATGCCAACTCGGGATTGGACACCTTCATGGTCACCCAGATCCTGGAAGGGGTGCGCCGCTTCACAGCCAAGCAGGGCAGGGAATGCAGCCTTGCCTTCCCCCCGCTCAACTACGGGGGGCATCCCTATCATCATATGGGTATGCCCGGCACGGTTATCATGCCCAAGGAAGTCGTCGAGGAGACCCTGATCTACACGATGCTGGGCCTGTGGAACGACGGCTACCGGAAGATTATCATGGTAAACAACCACGGCCACCTGTGGATGCTCGAGTCGGCGCTGCAGGAGTTCATGAAACGATTTCAGCTTCCCGGGATCTTCCAGGTGCTGGACTGGCACAGGGCGGTCCGGGAGTTCTTCGTTCCCGTAAATCGGCCGGACAGCCTGGAGACGACCTTCATCCATGCCGATGAGAGCGAAACCTCGGTTGCCCTGCTTCTGTTCCCCGAGATGGTAGATATGAAGGCGGTCCAGGATGCCCAGGGTGAGTCCTACCTGCCCGAGGGACACTTCGACACCGCGGTCGATCCTTTCCGGCGGCCCCACAGGTGGTCCGAAGGAGAGGGGCATTTTGCTATCGAGCGTCACGGTACTCCGGAGGGGGTGGTGGGCAAGCCCAGCCTGGGCATGGCGAAGAAGGCGAAGCGGCCGATCGCCGCTATCCTGAAATACCTGACCCTGCTACACGACCAGATCCTCGAGGCTTTCCCGGCGGGTCAGGTTCCACCGGTTGACAAGGTGACCCTGCGGGATCCGAAGGAGCTGGAACCGTACCTGAAGGAACCCCTCAGTGATGGCTGGAAATCGGTGTACGAGCTGCCCCATATCGGACCGTTTCATAAGCTGTAGGCATGCCGGTCAACCGAGGTAGGAATGGAGGAAACAACAATGGGTGAAAAGGTAAATTTCGCGGTAATCGGAGCCGGCCGAATCGGCCGGCTCCATGCCGGGCACCTGGCCCACAGAATCGCAGGGGCACAGCTTGTCGCAATTGCCGATCTCCGCCTGAAGGCAGCCGAGGAATGCGCCGCCTCCCTCGGCGTATCCCAGGCCTTTCAGGATCATCGCAGGATTCTTGATGACCCGGATGTGCAGGCGGTGGTGATCTGCTCGAGTACCGATACACATGCGTCGCTCATCGCAGAGGCCGCTGCGGCGGGAAAGCACATCTTCTGTGAAAAGCCCATCGCATTGGAGTTGCAGCAGATCGACGACGCTCTGGCGGAGGTGGCAGCTGCCGGGGTCAAGCTTCAGGTCGGGTTTAACCGTCGTTTCGATCCCAACTTTCGCCGTATCTGGGAGCTGGTGCAGGAAGGAAAGATCGGCGAGCCGCATTTGCTGCGGATTGCCAGCCGTGATCCTGCTCCTCCGCCGATCGAATATATCAAGGTGTCCGGAGGGATCTTCCTGGATATGATGATTCACGATTTTGACATGGCTCGTTATTTAGTGGATGATGAAGTACAAGAGCTGTACGCTGTTGGTGGGGTGCGCATCGATCCGAATATCGGGAAGGCCGGAGATATCGATACCGCGATCGTGACCCTGAAGTTTGCAGGCGGCTGTTTCGGTACTATCGACAACAGCAGGCAGGCCGCTTATGGCTACGATCAGAGAGTAGAGGTGTTTGGGTCTAAAGGTATGGCGAGCACCGAAAACAACACATCAAACCGCAGCCGATTGAGCACCAGCGAGGCGGTCCAGGAAGATCTTCCGCTGTACTTCTTCATGGAACGTTATATTGACTCGTACTTGAACGAGATGAACGCCTTTGTTGAGTGCACTATCAAGGACACAGATCCGCCGGTGACGGGAAGGGATGCCCGGATACCCGTGGTGATGGGCAAGGCGGCCAGGTTGTCCTATGAACAGAACAGGCCGGTTGCCTTATCGGAGATATCATGAGCGATGGAGCTGGAATATGTTGTGGAAGAAAGAACAGTCAATTATCGACAAAATCGAGGGATATCTAGATCAGGTTGATACGTGTAGGAATCATTTCCGAAAGTGCATAGAAAAGCTTCTGCTCGAACCCGACAACGACGAAAATCAGATTATTGTCGAAGAGGTGCATCGGTCGGAGTCGAAGGCGGACGATTTACGGCGGGATATCGAGCTCCAACTGTATCAACGGGCGCTGATCCCGGAATCCAGGGGGGACGTCTTGGGGTTGCTCGAAACGATGGATGCCATCCCCGGAATGTTTCAGTCCCTCTGCTACCAGTTTCTGTTGGAAAGGATTGTAATCCCCGAGCAGTTCAGGGAGCGCTACCTGCATCTGGTGGAGGTCAACATCAAATCCTACGATTTGGTCCGGCAGGCGGTGCTAGGTCTGTTTTACAAAAAGGAAGTAAAGGAGCTGACCGATCTGGTAGACACGGTTGAAAGCGATTCGGACCGCATCGAGAGGGATCTGATCCGAGACATCTTCAGCGGCAAATTGGACAAGGCGGACAAAATACTACTCAAGGAGATCGTGATCAATACGGGAGACATCTCCGATCTGGCGGAGAAGGTCAAGGATAGACTGAATCTCGCAATCGTGAAGCGAAGGATCTAGCCGATGTACCGCCTGATCAGCGGGGTCTTTATGGGCTGGTCCCTGGGCTCCAACGATTCCGCCAATATCTTCGGAACAGCCGTATTTTCTCAGAAGATCCGCTACAGGACCGCGGTCATTCTGTGCTCGATCTTTGTGATTGCCGGAGCTCTCCTCGAGGGGCAGAGGGGCATGCATACCCTGAGCGGTCTGGTCGACCAGACCGCAAACAGCGCCTTTGCCGCCTCCCTGGCCGCAGCCCTGACGGTCACACTCATGAGTGTTCTGAAGCTTCCGGTTTCCACCTCCCAGGCCATGGTTGGGGCGATCATCGGCATCGGCATCCTCCGCGGAGCGGTCAACTTTTCCGGATTGACCAAGTTGGTCCTGGCCTGGGTGGCGACCCCGGTAGGTACGGTCGTTGCCACCCTGATTCTCTACCCTGTAATCGGCAGGATCCTCCGCATCCTTCCGATCAACATCTTCACTGTGGACCTGATTCTCAAGTGGGGTCTGATCATTGCAGGCTGCTACGGTGCTTATGCCCTCGGGGCCAACAACGTCGCCAACGTAACGGGGGTGTACATCCAAACCGGTCAGTTGACGGTGTTTCAGGCCGCTCTGTTAGGGGGTGGGAGTATCGCCTTAGGCGCTTTGACCTACAGCAGAAATGTGATGATCACCGTTGGAAAGAAGCTGGTTCGCCTCGATCCTTTCGGCGCTTTCATTTCCGTATTCTCCATGGCCGTGGTCGTGCATCTTTTCGCGATAATCGGGGCGCCGGTTTCCACCTCCCAGGCGATCATTGGCTCGGTGCTAGGTATAGGGATCCTCAAAGGAGGCCAGACCATAAAGCTGCGTACTCTGGTGATGATTGTCTTCGGCTGGATCGGAACACCCGTGATCGCTTTGGCTTTCGCCTACCTAATCTTCCGCTTTCTTTTTCATTAATCGGCGAGCTGCGGATAATACAGCTCGTGTTTGCCCTCAAGCCGGTGTCACCCGATATCGGGACCCCTCTTACTAACTTTCAAGATCATGTAGTTCCAGTGAATAATCTGTGGTTCAAACAGACTCTGGTAGCGCTCGAAGACCAGTTCGTGACTCTTCTTTGTAGCACTATCATTGCCATGCATGGGGACTATAACATAGTCATAATCGCCGATTGGCCCATAGGGCTGTAAACCTCCTATCGGCTGATCGGTGAACTCGTGCTTGGTAAGTACGAGAATCTTCTCTCCTTTCGCCCGATGCAGGATTGCGCTTTTAATTTCCGTTTCTTCTCGTGATTCTACGTACAGTTTCCCCCCCCAGGATATAGGACGTGCCCATTATGACATAGTCAAAAGGAATCGTAGAATCGACCTCGTCAAACTGCCCTAGAATGGTGTAGGTAACCGGATCGATCTGTCCCCGCGAAGTAAACACGTCCATGTTCTTCAGGTCTACAGCTGGTTCGAGGAGTCTCTTCAAAGCACCCAGATTGTGTGTATGTATGCAGAACTTGATGGGATAATGAGATGCTCGTTCCGTCAAAATGTTGGCAAGATGAAAGATCGTGCTTCCCGCACCGAGGAATATCCTCACCGTACTGGCCTGCCTCAACTTTGCTTCATTTATGATCTTGTCAAAGACCGCATTGGCCACCTTGATCTTGTCAGTCACGTACAAATGCTGCTTTTGGTAAAACTCCACCATATTATCGTTAATCGAAAGATAAAAACTGCCTTTCTTACACCCCACGCTGTCCTTTCGAAAAAGCTGTACCCCCAGGTCCTCCTCGTAGCGGCGCAGTTGAGTATAGATCCACAGATTGCTGCGGTAGTGAACCGAGCATATTTCCTCCAACTCTTTTTTAATATTTTCAATACATAATTTTCGGCTATCAATTAATTGTTTGAATATAATTGAGAATCAATATCT
>CAZBXU010000052.1:0-20355 GCA_964495755.1 uncultured Spirochaetaceae bacterium
AGAGGAGTCCAAGCCTTCGGTGATCCTTGCTCATACGGTAAAGGGTAAGGGCGTTCCTTTTATGATTGGCGATAATTCCTGGCACAAGCGTGTTCCCACTGAAGCTGAGCTGAAAGAGGCGATGCTTGCGCTGGGGGGGGGGGGGGGGGTAGATGAAACAGGAAAGCACCCGTATCGCCGTAACTGAAACCTTGATTGAGCTGGCAGGAGAAGATCCGGAAATCGTTCTTGTTTGTGCTGATTCGATCTTGGTAATTAAGGGGAAGCCGTTTGTAGAGAAATATCCCGATCGCTACTTCGATGTCGGCATCGCCGAGCAGAATGCCGTCTGTTGCGCCGCCGGTCTGGCCTCATGCGGCTTTACACCCTTCGTAGCCACCTACGCCGGCTTCATTACGATGAGAGCCTGTGAACAGGTGCGGACTTTTGTCGCGTACCCGGGCCTGAATGTGAAGATGATTGGAGCGAATGGTGGTATAGCCGCAGGTGAAAGGGAAGGAGTTACACATCAGTTCTTTGAAGATCTGGGGATCCTTAGAACGATACCTGGAATCACAATCGTCGTGCCTGCAGATGCAGGACAGGTCAGAGAGGCGGTGAAGGCGGTGGCGCAAAAAAGGGGACCCGCCTATGTCCGTATAGGAAGCGGGCGTGACCCGGTTGTCTTTGAGGAGCCGGTCCCTTTTGAGCTTGGAAAGATCAGAATCTTGAGGGAAGAAGGAACGGATGTCGCCCTCTTTGCCAACGGCTTCATCCTTCCTCGTGTGTTTGAGGCTGCCGAGGAACTGAAAGCTAAGGGCATCAAAGCCACGGTTGTGGAGGTACACACACTCAAGCCTCTTGACTTGAAAGCAATCACAGGGGTATTGAGCAGAACAGGCGCCGCCGTGACTGTAGAGGATCACAATATCATTGGGGGTTTAGGGAGTGCAATAGCCGAGGTGATCGCTGAGCAGAGACCGGTACCACTCGTCCGGGTGGGTCTCAGGGATATTTTTCCCAGATCAGGAAGACCGGGAAAGCTGCTCGATTACTACAATATTGGAGTAGCGGACATAGTCGCTGGAGCTCAGAAGGTAATAAAAAAGAAGCTCGAGCGATGACGTTGTCTCTGCTATACCTTCGGGAGGAGTTCTATGGGTAAGGGATATTTTCAGCGACTGTATGAGTCGACGCCAACGAGGATGTGGATCAACAATCCGTCTGGAGCAGACTGTGATAAAGCAATTGCTGCGGGAGCCATCAATTGCACTACAAATCCTCAGTATTGCCAGAAGCTGTTGACTGGTGAGCCGGAGTATATTCAGGGCGTTATTGATGGCGTCCTTCTGAACGAGACGACAGATCACGAGGAAGCAGCTCTGCGTGTTTACCAAATAATCTCGCAGCGAATTATGGAGAAGTTCCGGCCACTCTATGAAGAAAGCAAGGGTGGCCATGGTTATGTGACCATGCAGGATGACCCTCGACGAGACGAAGATACGGGGGCGGTTATTGAAGCTGTGCACAGTAACCGGAAACTCGGCCCGAACTACATGGTAAAGATTCCCGTAATAAACGGTGGAATGCAGGCTATCGAGAAATGTGTGGAAGAAAATATCCCGATCTGTGCAACCGAGGTTTTCTCCATTGCGCAGACTGTTGACATGTGCGAGATGTATGAAAAGTCAGCAGAGAGGTCGGCTAACCATCCTCCTTTTTTTATAACTCATATAACCGGTATTTTTGACGAATATCTGCAGAAATATTCCAGGCGCCGAAAAATCGATATCGACGACAAGGTGCTGGCTCAAGCCGGATGTACGGTTGCTCGCAAGGAATACCGGCTTATCAAGGAGAGGGGCTATAAGACTGTCATGCTTGGTGGCGGCGCCCGAGCTCTGTATCATTTTACCGAGATGGTTGGAGGCGATATTCACGTGACAATAAACTGGAAGGATGTTGATGCCCTCATCAAACAAGATGGATTAATAGATTCGCGGATAGACATAGAAACGCCTAAGGACGTAATCGATGAGCTTTGCGATAAACTTGAGGTATTTCGACAAGCCTACCTCGACGATGGTTTGAAAAGAGAAGAGTATGCCGACTATGGCCCTGTGCAGCTTTTCAGGAACGCCTTCATGATGGGATGGTTCACCCTGTTGGCCGAAGTATCGAAGCGACGGAATGCATTAGCAATCTAGAGGAGATAGCAGAATGGCAGAGATTGCCGGTTTGACCAGACTAGGTAAGGGCAAGAAAGTAGAAATGATTCCAGGTATCTTCCGGACTACGATGTCGTATAACGAAGCAAGTATGCTCTGTTACTTTCGCATGGAGAAAGGAGCGAGCATTCCCCTCCACAAGCATGAGGCTGTTCAGAATGGATTTGTGATCAAGGGAAGGGTAAGATTCCTTCAGGAGGGCGGGAAGAGCATTGTGGTGGAAGACGGGGATGGGTACATCTTCGGGTCAAACGAGTCTCACGGTTCAGAGGTTCTCGAGGATACGGAATTGATCGAATGCTTCACACCAATGAGGCCTGAGTATGTCGATGATTGAGTAGCGTGACTAGCGGGCTGTGCCTATCCTTGATTCACCGACCCTAAAGATAGCGCTCCCGTCGGAAGATCCTTGCGCTGGCGCCTGCCCTAACCCTTTCCCCCGGCCTCAGCCTTCTTGATCTTCACGGCGCAGACCTTGTACTCGGGGATCTTGGCCACCGGATCCAGGGCGTCGTTGGTCAGGATGTTGGCCGCAGCCTCCCGATAGTGGAAGGTCATGAACACGGTGCCCCGCCGGGAGCGCTCCGCGACCACGGCCTTGGCCGTCACCGTGCCCCGCCGGGAGGTAATTTGAGCCATATCCCCGTCTGACAACTTCAGCTTTGCCGCGTCGTCGGGGTGGATCTCCACGAATCCGTCGGGGCGGATAGCATGCAGGCCGGCCACGCGCCGGCTCATGGTGCCGGTGTGGAAATGATAGAGGATCCGGCCCGTGGTCAGCAGAAGCGGATACTCCGCATCCGGTTCCTCAGCAGGCGGGATGTACTCCACCGGGTTAAACAGTCCCCTGCCGCGGGAGAACATTTCCTTGTGCAGGTAGGGGGTTCCCGGATGTCCCTTGTCCGGACAGGGCCACTGCAGTCCGAAACCCTGCAGACGATCGTGACTGATACCGCCGTAGATCGGGGTCAGGCCGGCGATCTCCTCCATGATCTGGGCAGTGCTCGTGTAGCTCATGGGATAGCCAAGCCGGGCCGCCATCTCTGCCAGGATCTGCCAGTCCGCCTTGGCCTGTCCCGGGGGATCGAGCACCTTGCGGAGCAGCTGGACCCGCCGTTCGGTGTTGGTAAAGGTGCCGTCCTTCTCGGCGAAGCTGGCCGCGGGAAGCACCACATCGGCGTACTGGGCCGTTTCGGAGAGGAAGATGTCCTGGACCACGAAAAACTCAAGGGCCTCCAGGTCCTTCTTGACCCGGTTGATATTGGGATCGCTCAGAAAGGGATTTTCCCCCATCATGTACATGGCTCGGATCTTGCCGTCTTCGGCGCCGTGGAGCATCTCCACCACTGTAAGGCCGGGAACCGGAGACAGGGGGGAGGCCTGCCAGGCCTTCTCGAATTTCTCCTGCACTTGAGGATTGGCAACCTGCTGGTAGCCCGGGTACACATTGGGCAGGGCACCCACATCGCAGGCGCCCTGCACGTTGTTCTGTCCCCGCAGGGGATTCACACCGGTGGATTTCCTGCCCACGTTTCCGGTGACCATGGCCAGGTTGGCCAGGGACAGCACGTTGTCCGTACCCGTGGTGTGCTGGGTGATCCCCATGCTGTAGACGATCGATGCGCTGTCGGCCCGGGCGTACAGCCGGGCCGCCTGGATGATCTTGTCTTTGGGCACGCCGGTGATCTTCTCCACCTTTTCAGGAGTGTACTGCATCACCACGGCCTTGAACTTCTCGAAGTCCTCCGTGCGCTTCTCGATGAAATCCTTGTCCTCCAGACCTTCGCTCAAGATCACCTGCATCATTCCGTTGAACAGGGCCACGTCGGTACCGGAGCGCTGGCGCAGGTGCAGGGCGGCAAAACCGACCAGGTCGATCTCCCGGGGATCGGCTACGATCAGGGTAGCTCCGTTTTTCTTGACCGCCGCCTTGATCTCCAATCCGATGATCGGATGGGCCTCGGTGGTGTTGCTCCCGGTGACGAAGATGCAGTCGGCAAAGCGCAGCTCGGTGATCGAGTTTGTCATGGCGCCGCTGCCGAAAGCCTTGGCCAGGCCGGCCACGGTGGATGAGTGGCACAGCCGGGCGCAGTGGTCCACGTTGTTCGTGCCGATCACAGCCCGCATGAACTTCTGGAACACGTAGTTCTCCTCGTTGGTACACTTGGCGCTGGAAAGACCGCCGATGGCGCTCGGACCATGTTTGTCCTTGATCTCCCGCAGGCGTTTGGCCACCAGATCCAGGGCTTCATCCCAGGAAGCCTCGACAAACTCGCCGCCCTTGGCTCCGAAGGTGCCGTCCGCTCCGAAGGTGCCGTCCGCGGCAGCAGCAGCAGGTTTCCCACCGGATGAGCCGGATTTTGTCGCTTTTCTGATCAGAGGCGTTGTCAGGCGCTCCGGGTGATTGATGTAATGAGTGCCGAACTTGCCCTTTACGCAGAGATTTCCCTTGCTCACCGTGCCCTTGGCCGGGGTGGTCACCTTGATCAGCTTGCCGTCTTTTGTGTGCATCTCCAGGGTACAACCGCAGCCGCAGTACGGGCAGATCGTAGTTGTTGTCTCAAACTCCCACTCCCGTCCCTTCTTGACCCGTTCCTTCTCGGTCAGCGCGCCTACAGGGCAAACACTGATACAGCGTCCACAGAACTCGCAGGTAGTGTCCTGAAGCAGCCTGTCGAAAGCTGTCGATATATGGGCTTTAAAGCCCCGGTCGGCGTAGTCGATGGCGTTGTCGAATTGCAATTCGGAACAGGCCAGGACGCAGCGTCCGCAGAGGATACACTTGTTGTAGTCCCGTACGATGAAGGGATTTTCCGCTTTTATGGGAAATACATTCTTGGCCCGGTTCGGCCCTGTGAAAATGGATTCGCTGATGCCGAACTCATAGGCATATTTCTCTAAGGAACAGCTCCCGCTTTTCTCGCAGGTGATGCAGCTGACGTCATGATCGGAGAGGATCAACTCCAGATTCATACGCCGCGCCTTCTGAACGCGTTCGGTCGTTGTCCGCACCACCATGCCGTCGGATACCGGATAGGTGCAGGAAGCGGCCAGGTTCCTCATGCCCTCCACCTCGACCACGCAGAGGCGGCAGGAGCTCAACGGGTGGATATCCTCTCCGTAGCAGAGATGGGGGATCTCGATCCCCGCCGCTTTGGCAGCCCAGTAGATCGTTACTCCGGGTTGGACCCGAACCTCTTGTCCGTCAATTGTCAGTTTTGCTAACGCTCTCATGTCTCTGTAACCCTCTAGTTGACTTCGATTGCCTCGAATCGGCAGGTTGAATAGCACATACCGCACTTGATGCACTTCTCCTGGGCGATGTTGTGCACCTCCTTCTTCTCCCCGGTGATGGCTGCGGTCGGGCAGACCTTGAGGCAGGCGCCGCAACCCGTACATTTGTCGGGAATGATCTCGTAGCGGATCAGAGCTTTGCAGACCTTGGCGGGACAGGTCCCCTCCTCGATATGAGCCAGGTACTCATCCTTGAAGTATTTCAACGTGGTGAGCACCGGGTTGGGAGCGGTCTGCCTTTATGGAGCCCATGGCTGTTGTGGTACATTCCTTGCTCCACGCCCGGATCGAGCCGGGTGATACCGTGGTGGTGCAGGGCTCAGGCCCTATCGGTCTGCTGACCATTGGTGCCTGCAAGATCGTAGGAGCCTCCCGCGTCATCGCCACGGGCCGGCGAAACAGGCGGCGTCTGGATCTGGCTAGAGAAATGGGCGCCGATTTGACCATCTGCCAGGCCGACATGCCTTCGGAGAAGGACCGTAAGGAGTTTGTATATGACAATTCCTTGAATCTGGTCGGCGCCGATGTGGTGATCAACACCGCAGGCGTGGCCGCAGCATTCAAGGAATCCCTCAATTTCGTCCGGGACAGCGGGACCGTGGTGGAAGTAGGCAATTTCGTGAACTCCGGAACGATCGAGTTCAATCCCTGCCGTGATCTCCTGGAAAAAGGGATCAAGATCATCGGCAGCTTCGACAACGAGGCGGAGCATTTTGTACGATCGCTGCCCCTGATCGCCGACGAGCGAATTCCGTTGGAGAGCCTAATAACCCACCGTGTACCCCTGGGGGATGTTGAGAAGGCTCTGGCCGCGATCGAAGGTCAAGGAAAACTGGACGGGAAAGAAATCGTTAAGATCATGATGGATCCGTCTCTTCCAGAGGCGTAGGGGAGGAAAGCCATGCTGCGAAACATACCAGCCTGCATCTCACCGGAGCTGATGCACGCGCTCATGACCATGGGTCATGGGGATGAGATCGTTCTGGCCGATGCGGATTTTCCCGCGGCGACCCACAGCCGGCGGCTTATACGGGCAGACGGTTTGGATGTATGTACCCTGTTGGAGGCGATCCTGCCCTTTTTCCCGCTGGATAGCTTTGTGGAGAAACCGGCTTTAACTATGGACTGTTCGGAGTGGGGGGATGAACCGGAATCGTATCAGCGTTTCCGGGAAGTTATCCGCAGGTACGATAATCATTTCACCGATTTTGAGCTGCTCAAACGCTTTGATCTGTACGAGCGGGCCGGTAATGCCTTTGCCGTGGTGGTCACCAGCGAAGCCGACGGAAATATCGTATTAAAGAAAGGCCCGGTGATGATGTAGTGCCCCGAGTCCGTTTTCCAGGACTGATGAGCGAGCATTCTGCGTTTTCGGATAGATTTTTCGTGAGGCAATGGAGGCAATGGAAGCAATTGCTGGGGATTTGACAATTTAGGGCGCATTTGTTAGACTGCCGCGGAATCGAAGAGTCTGTAAAAATAATGCATCGATCTGCTTGTGGATGAATAAATAATATCTATACCTCTTTCTCTAAGGAGTTGGGAAAATGGCTGCTGAATCAGAAATGGAATTCGATCTTGCTCCTGCTGAAAAAATACTTGCAAAAATCGTTGATTCCTACGAAACCGGTGAGGATAGAGTCAGAGCAGATGATCTTATCCCAGTACTCCAGCAGGTTCAGGAAGCTTACGGATATCTTCCTCCTAAGGTGCTTGTATGGATAAGTGAGCAGACACGAATTCCAACCAGCCGCATGTATGGCGTCATAACCTTCTATGCGCAATTCTACTTGGAGCCCCACGGCAAGCACACCGTGCGATGTTGTCGGGGGACGGCCTGCCATGTAAAGGGCGGAAAAAAGGTAATCCGCGAAGTAAAGAATGTCCTGGCGATAGACGACGGGGAGACCAGCGATGACATGCAGTTTTCTTTGGAGACCGTAGCCTGTTTGGGGGCCTGCGCGCTTTCTCCTGTGATGGTGGTAGACAAAACATACTTCGGTAAGATGACTCCGCGCCGTGCCGGTCAAATACTTCAGCAACTCGCGCAGGGGGAGCAATAATGGCTCGAATCGAATCCGTCGGTGCTTTCCGCCGGTGGCGCGAAAAAATTAGATCTGGAATCGATTCCGATAAACGGACGATCACGATTTGTGGAGGCACCGGCTGCACCGCCTTCGGATCTTCAAGCGTCAAAGAGGCATTTACCAACGAAATCGAGAGATTGGGAGTGGCAGACCGGATTGCCGTGAAGGCTACGGGTTGTCACGGGTTCTGCGAAAAGGGCCCAGTCGTGGTCATTCGGCCTGAAAAAATTTTTTACCCCTCTGTGAAGGTGGAAGATGTCCCACGGATCGTGGAAAGAACAGTCTTGCATGACGAAATCATCGAGGAACTTCTGTACGTGGATCCTGCTTCCAAACAACGTTTCGCCTACGATCATGAGGTGCCATTCTATGCGAAACAGCAGAGGCTCGTATTCCGCTTGAACGGTGTTATTGATCCCGTCGATCTGGAGGATTATCTGGCACATGACGGATACCTGGCGATGGTGAAGGCGCTTTCCGAAATGAGCCCGGAGCAGGTGATCGACGAAGTGCGGGAAGCCGGACTGCGAGGCAGGGGAGGCGCCGGATTCCCCACGGGAATCAAATGGGGATTCTGCCGGAAAGCGCCCGGACAGGAAAAATATCTGATCTGTAATGCCGACGAAGGGGACCCGGGTGCCTTCATGGACCGTAGCGTATTGGAAGGTACACCCCACGCGGTGATCGAGGGGATGATCATCGCAGCCTACGCCATCGGCGCCTCAAAGGCAATCATCTATGTCCGCGCAGAGTATCCGTTGGCCGTGAAGAACACCAAGACTGTTTTGCAACAATGCCGCGACACCGGCTTACTGGGAAAGGACATCCTCGGTTTGGGATTCGGCCTGGACATTGAGGTGCGCGAAGGAGCGGGGGCGTTCGTCTGCGGTGAGGAAACGGCCTTGATCGCCTCTTTGGAAGGGAAGCGGGGTATGCCGCGAGCCCGTCCTCCATTTCCGGCACAGCAGGGCTACCTTGGCAAACCGACGAACATCAACAACGTCGAGACCCTGGCGAATGTGCCTCTAATCATCCTCAACGGGAAGGATTGGTATCGCTCCATCGGTACCGAAAAAAGCAAGGGAACAAAGATATTTGCTCTCGCGGGAAAAGTAAACAACACCGGCCTGGTGGAAGTGCCGATGGGTGCCACGCTGCGTCAGATCGTGTTTGACATCGGTGGGGGAATCCCGAAGAATAAGCGTTTTAAGGCGGCTCAGATGGGCGGTCCTTCCGGGGGATGCGTTCCGACCCGATTCCTCGATCTACCGATAGACTATGAATCCGTTAAGGAAATCGGAGCGATTATGGGCTCGGGCGGTCTCATCGTCATGGACGAAAATACCTGCGTCGTTGATCTCGCCCGCTTTTTCCTGGAATTCGTACAGAAGGAATCCTGCGGAAAATGCGTACCCTGCCGCGTTGGGACCCGGCATATGCTCGATATCCTCAACCGTATATGCGCCGGCGAGGGGGTGGAAGGGGATATAGAACAGCTGGAAGAGATCGGGCAGGCCGTGAAGATCTCTTCGCTTTGCGGACTGGGTCAAACAGCACCGAACCCGGTGCTGTCCACCATCCGATATTTCCGCGAAGAGTACGAAGAGCACATCCGGGAGAAACATTGTCGGGCCTCGGTCTGTGAGGCTCTCGTGGTTTCCCCGTGCTCCCACGCCTGTCCGGCGGGTGTGAATGTACCTCAATACGTTGGATTGATCGCCGAGGGGCGGCTAGAGGATGCGGTGGACGTCATCAGGCGTCGGAACCCGTTCATTTCCGTTTGCGGACGTGTGTGCGATGCTCCCTGCGAGCAGCGCTGCCGCCGGTCCGATGTGGATGAACCTCTGGCGATACGGGCGCTCAAGCGCTATGCGGCAGACAATGCCGACAACATAACCTCACCCTTGATGCCTCCTGCCGCGGGCAAGAAAGAAGTGGCTGTTATCGGAAGCGGTCCCGCCGGTTTGAGTTGCGCCTACTTCCTGGCTCTGCTGGGCCGCCCATCCGTGGTTTTCGAAGCGCTTCCCATACCGGGCGGGATGCTGTCGGTAGGCATTCCCGAGTACCGTCTGCCAAAGAACAAATTGAAAGAAGATATAGATTTTATACTCTCGCACGGCATCGAATTGCGGACAGGTGTGAGAATTGATAACATCGAGGCGCTCCATAAAGAAGGGTACAAGGCCGTATTCATGGCAACAGGGGCGCACAACGGCCGCCCGCTCGGTATCAAAGGTGAGGATTTGCAGGGTGTAGTGGACAGCCTGCTGTTTCTCCGAAAACGTGCCCTGGAGGAGAAAATTACCTGCGGGAAGCAGGTGGCGGTGATCGGCGGAGGGAATGCCGCAGTCGATACGGCCCGATCCGCCCGTCGGCTCGGTGCAGCGAGTGTATCGATTCTGTACAGGCGAACCAGGGATGAGATGCCCGCCTACGAGGAGGAGATCGATGCGGCGCTCGAGGAAGGCGTCGAGCTGCACGAGCTCGTTGCTCCTACACGCGTTTTTGGCAAGAATGGCAAAGTCTCGTGTATCGAGATGATCCGTATGCGTCTGGGAAACGCCGACGAGAGCGGACGCCGCCGTCCGGTGGCAATCGACGGCAGCGAGTTCACTATCGATTGCGACATGCTCATCCCGGCGGTCGGACAGCAGCCTTCAGTGGAAGCATGTGCCGGCATGCTTGAGCTCAACAAACGGGGCGGAATCGATGTAGACCCTGTGAACGGGGAGACATCTGCCGCGGAGTTGTTCGCCGGGGGCGACTGCGTTTCCGGGGGTGCGACGGTAATCAATGCCATTGGGGCGGGCCAAAAGGCCGCCGTTACTATAGATCGAATGCTCGGCGGGAGCGGAGTGCTGCCGGAAAATGTCGGGACCAGCCTGTGGCGTCCGTCGGAGGAAGAGCTTGAGAAAGTCCTTGCCAGAGTGCAGGAAGTGATGCTGCCCCCGAAGGACCGTGAGAACAGTTTTGCCGAGGTAATCTGCGGGTTGACGTCGGGAGCGGCATGCAGCGAAGCGGGTCGTTGCCTGCGTTGTGACCTCGAGCGGGCCGAATCGATTGCCGCGGGCAAGGGAAGATGATCATGTCTGATATACGATTGACCATAGACGAAAGAGAGCTGACCGCCCAACCGGGACAGACGATACTGCAGGCGGCCCTGGCAGCGGGGATTTCGATTCCTCATCTTTGTTACGATCCGCGTCTTACTCCCACGGGTGCTTGCCGTCTTTGCCTTGTGGAAATCGAAGGTGAGGAGGGATTTCACACCGCCTGTACGCGCACAGTCCAGCCGGGAATCACGGTACATACGAATACGCAGGCGGTTCGGAGCATTCGCAAAATGGTTCTCGAGTTTCTTCTGAGCGAGCATAATCTGAGCTGCACGACCTGTGACAGCGACGGAGATTGTCTGCTGCAGGACTATGCATATGAGTACAGGATCGAGGAGAGCCGCTTTCCCTCCGTCGTGTTGGCTCCGGGCCGGGGCAACTACACCGACGGAAACAAGGCGCTGGTCTACGATGCCTCCAAATGCGTCCGCTGCCAGCGCTGCATTAGAATCTGCGCTGAAGTCCAGGGAGTGGAAGCACTCACGATCAAAGGGCGTTCCGGCGAGGTGGAGGTTACTACCGGATTCGAAGTGGAGCTGAACGAATCGCCCTGTGAGCTGTGCGGGCAGTGCGTGAGCGCCTGTCCTACAGGCGCCCTGTACGAGCGCGGGGCTGTCGGCCGGGGTAAGGCCAAGGATCTACATAAAGTGCGCACAACCTGCCCCTATTGTGGTGTCGGTTGCCAGCTGGACCTGAATGTAACCAAGGTGGAAAACCGGATCGTTCGGGTTACCAGTCAGATCGGCTGCGTGCCCAACGACGGCAACACGTGCGTCAAGGGTCGTTTTGGCATGGACTTTGTGGGCAAGAATGAGCGCCTGAGCACCCCCCTTGTCAAAGAGAACGGGTCGTTCCGGGAGGCTGCCTGGGACGAGGCTTTGGAGCTGATGGCGAGCCGATTTTCGGAGATCAGGAACAGCTACGGTGCAGATGCCCTGGCGGGCCTGAGTTCGGCGAAAACCACGAACGAGGACAACTTCATCATGCAGAAGTTCGTTCGGGTTGTTTTCGGAACAAACAACGTGGACCATTGTGCGCGTTTGTGCCACGCTTCCACCGTTGCAGGTCTGGCCCGCGCCTTCGGCAGCGGCGCCATGACCAACAGCATCGAAGAGATCCGCCGTGCTCCTCTCATCTTTGTGATCGGCTCCAACACTACCGAATGCCATCCCGTGATCGGTATTCTGATTCGCCAGGCCGTGGAATCGGGCAATACCAAGCTGGTCGTCGCCGACCCGCGGAGGATTTCCCTCAGCGGTATCGCTGATATTTACCTGCAGCAGCGGCCGGGAACGGATGTCGCCCTTATCAACGGAATGATGAAGGTAATTCTCGAGGAGGGCCTCGTCGATATGCGGTTCATCGAGGAGCGCACGGAGGATTTCGCATCTTTCAAGGAGGCGTTGGCCGAATGGTCCCCCGAGATGGCGGCCAAGATTACCGGCGTTCCTTCAGAGGATATTCGACGGGCCGCCCGGCTTTACGCCGGCGCGGCGAGCGCTTCCATTATCTACTCTATGGGGATCACCCAGCACACAACGGGTACCGATAACGTTCTCTCCCTGGCCAATTTGGCCATGCTTACCGGCAATGTCGGCAAGGAGTGCTCGGGGGTCAACCCGCTGCGCGGACAGAACAATGTGCAGGGTGCCTGTGACGTGGGCGCACTGCCGAACGTATACAGCGGGTACCAGAAAGTGGATGACCGGGCGATAAAGGAAAAATTCGAGAAGGCCTGGAATGCACAGCTGTCGGACAAGCCGGGACTGACCGTTGTTGAGATCATTAATGCCGCCGCTGATAAGAAGATTCGAGGGCTTTACATTATGGGTGAAAATCCCATGCTAAGCGATCCGGATATCAACCACGTACGCGAGGCCCTGGAGGCTACGGATTTCCTCGTAGTGCAGGACATCTTCTTGAGCGAAACGGCTGAACTCGCCGATGTTGTGCTGCCCGCCACTTCCTTCGCCGAGAAAGATGGGACCTTTACGAACACGGAGCGGCGCGTGCAGCGCGTTCGGAAAGCCCTGCAGCCGCCAGGGGAGGCACGAGAGGACTGGCAAATTTTCTGTGATTTGGCCGCGAGGATGGGGTACCCGATGAGCTACCCCGATGCCTCGGCAATCCAGGAGGAAATAGCCGCTCTAACACCTATTTACGGAGGCATTACCTACGATCGGATCGAGGAAATCGGGCTGCAGTGGCCGTGTCCGACTCCTGACCATCCCGGCACAAAATTTCTCCATGAGAGAGACTTTTCCCGAGGAAAAGGAAAGTTTCATGTGGTTCGTTTCCTGCCTCCCAAAGAGATGCCTGACAGGGAGTTCCCCTTCGTGTTCACCACGGGACGGTTGTTGCAGCACTGGCACACGGGAACCATGACCAGGCGTTGCGAGGTTCTCGATGACCTGGTACCGGGCGGCACCCTTGAAATCAATCCTCAGGATGCCGAGGCGATCGGCGTGAGCGCCGGAGAAATCGTCGCCGTGCGCTCGCGGCGCGGCCGGATTGAAGTTCCCGTAAACCCAACCCGGCGGATTGCCTCTGGAACGGTTTTCCTTGTGTTTCACTTCAAAGAATACCCGGCCAACGCCCTGACCATCGCCGCGCTTGACCCTGTGGCCAAAATCCCGGAGTTCAAGGCCTGCGCTGTCAGTGTGGAAAGTCTGTAAAGGCTTCCTCCGGGAGTCTTTGCCGTTTTTTTGTTACTTCTTCACGGGCCGTAAGAAGGCACTCCAGTAGCTCATGCCGACGAACACGGCGCCGCCGATGATGTTGCCGATTGTGACGGGAAGGAGGTTTTTCCACAAGAAAGCGAACCAGCTCAAGGACTCAGGAGAGAAACCAGCGGCCGGAGCCACTCCGCCGAAGCTCTGCAGGAAGATCCCCGTTGGGATGAAGTACATGTTGGCGACGGAGTGCTCGAAACCCAGGGCCACGAATCCCATGATGGGAAAGAAGATGGCGAAGATCTTACCGACGGTCTGTCGCGCCGCCAGTGCCATCCACACCGACAGACAGACCAGCCAGTTGCATCCGATGCCGCGGAGCAGAGCCTGGATGAAGGGCAGGTTGACTTTGCCGTAGGCGATCTTGACTGCGGCCGCCCCCAAAGCGCCGTCGCTAAGCTTCCACAGTCCGGAGAAGACAAACAGCAGTGCGATCAGGATCGACCCGACGAAGTTGGCCACGTAGACCAGGCCCCATCGCTCGAGCATCCTGCCGAAGGTAATCTCCCGGGCGATGGCGCTGGAGATCATCAGGTTGTTCCCGGTAAACAGCTCCGCCCCGGCGATGATCACCAGCATCAGGCCGAGGCTGAATACCGCCCCGGCCATGAACTTGGTGAACCCGACACCGAGATGGCCCGCCATGTCGAAGGACACCGTTGTGGCCAGCATGCCTCCGAACCCAATGTAGGCTCCCGCCAGAATGCCCAGCACGAGCACCGAAAGCCAGGGGGAGGTGGTCTTGCCCACGCCCACCTTCTGGGCTACGGTTTCGGCGATGGTGTGGGGGGCTTTGTCCTCCATACTGGGCACGGGGAAGCTGATCGACCGGACGATCTTCTCCATGTCCATCGCCCCTTTCGCCTTCTCCTGCTCTTTGCGTTTCATCGCCTTATGCACGGCTGCGACGATCTCCTCCGGGGTAAAGGGCTTGGCCACGTAATCGACGGCACCTCGCTTCAATGCCTCGGTTGCCCTTTCCACGGCCGGATATCCGGTGATCATTACGATCGCCGAATCGGGGGAACGTTTGTCGATCATTTCCACCGTATCGATGCCGTCGAGCTCGGGCATCTTCCAGTCGCAGAGGATCACGTCGAACCGGCCTTCGGTAGCCAGCTCCAGGCCCTTGCGGGCACTGTCCGTGGTCACCACTTCGTACCCTTCACCGCTGAAAATACGGCGACAGGAATCCAGCACGATCCCTTCATCGTCGATCACCAGGATTCTCAAAGTCTTCTCTTTGGTATCACTCATCCCAAGTTTTCCTTCATGCTCCGTGTTTTTTCCTACCAGATCTCTGCGCTCAGGCGACTTTCCAGCCAACGCTTCTGCTCCGCACTCAGCGAACCGATCTGGCTTTCTATCCACTGAATATCCCCGGTCAGGATGGCCAGCTTCTCCGGACCGGTGAGCTCGTAGTCCTGTAATGCCTCCGGCCCGTAGTAGAACAGGCTGGCTACGAACTCGCTGTCAACGGCGGCTCGCTCCAGGACCCGTATGACCTCGTCCTTATGGATCAGCTCCTGCTTCTCCGGCTGCTCGGTAGCCGCCTTTTGCAGGACTTTTTTCACGGTTGTGACCAGCATGTCCGGAGTAAAGGGCTTTTCGACATAATCGGAGGCACCGAGCTTCATCGCCTGCACGGCACTCTGCACGGTAGCGTATCCCGTAAAGATCACCACGGGTAGAGCCGGTTTGCTGCGCTTGATGTCCCGAAGGATCCGCATCCCGCCGATTTCGGGCATTCGGATGTCCGTCAGCACAAGATCGTAATCCTGGCTCATCGCCCGCTCCAACCCATCCCGGCTGGAAATCGCCGGATCGATCTGGAAATCCTCCGCGCCGAGGATTTTTTTCACGCTGTCCAGGATGATCTGCTCATCATCGATCACCAGAACCTTCTTCTTCTCCATACCTGCATTGTTCCCCTTATTCTTCCGGCCTCCCCAGTGCCTTGTGCACCGCTTGTATCAACTCATCCGGGGTGAACGGCTTGGCGATAAAATGGGTGGCTCCCATACGCAGACCGCTGGAAATCGTTTCCGGGGTCGGATAGCCGCTCATTACCAGAATGGGTAGATCCGGCCGATTTTTTCTAACATTACCTATGAGATATATGCCATCATACTCGGGCATGATTACATCGACAAGGAGAAGGTCGAAGTTTTTGCCCTCCAGGGTTTCTATAGCCTCTTTCACACTCGAGGTGAGGCTTGTACCGTATCCCTCCGACTCCAGGATGCGTTTGCAGCTGGAAAGCACAACCCGGTCATCATCAACAATCAGGATGTTCTTCATGAACTTACCCCGTCCAGAGGGAAGCAGATCGTGAAGATGCTCCCTTGACCTACGGTGCTCTGCACCCGAATCGTACCCCCATGCCGTTCGATGATGCCCTGAGACACGGATAATCCCAGCCCGGTTCCTTTGCCCACCTCTTTGGTAGTGAAGAAGGGATCAAATAGTTTGTCCAGGTGTTCCGGGGGAATCCCGCATCCGCTATCGGAGATCTCCACCTCGACCGCCTTGGTCTGCCTGGGGCCGGCGGAGAGCCTCGTGTAGATGTTGATATGTCCGCCTTTGTCCGTGGCATCGATGGCGTTCAGGATTATGTTCAGTAGAACGCTCTGAATCTGGCTGCGGTCCAGGGTACGAAGGGGAATGTCCTTGCCCGCATCGAAGCAGAAGATCACCCCTTTCACCAGGGACTGATTGTCCACCAGAGGGATAGTCTGTTCGATCAGGGTATTGAGATCCGTGGGTTCGGGCTCGATCTTCGTCTGCCGGGAGAAGTCGAGCAGGCCCTTCACGATCATGCGCACCCGTTCCGTGGCACCGGCAATGGTTTGAAGATCTTCCCGTATCTCCTCGTTGATATCCTCCCGGCGCAGGAGCATGTGGGTGAAGGTGAGCACCCCCGTAAGAGGGTTGTTGATCTCGTGAGCCACGCCGGCGGCCAGTCGGCCCACCGATGCCTGCTTCTCCGACTGCAGAAGCTTGAGCTCGCTCTCCGCCCGCTGGGATCGATCCCGTTCGCGCAGGGAAGAGAGCATTTCCTGAAACGTTTTCTGGAGCACTCCTATTTCGCTGGAGGAGATCGGACCGACCTCGGGGGACAAATCTCCCGCCGATACGCGACGGCTCATGTTGATGAGGCGATGGACCGGTTTGAGGATCCTCTGCCCCAGCAGGTAGCCCATCGCAATGGCGATGACCATGCCCGCTGCCGTGATCAGTACGAAGACCAGCAGGGTGTTGCGCCGGATGTCCACGTACTTGGCCTCCAGTACCCCGACGTAGAGAATACCGACCCCTTGGTTGGAGATGTCGACGATCGGTTCGTAGGCGGTGATGTACCAGTCGTTGACCACGAAGGCTCGATCGGTCCAGCGTTCTCCCTCCCCGAGCACCTTGTTTCGCACCTCTTCGGATACGCGGGTTCCAATGGCCCTCTCTCCCCGGGCAGTCATGACATTGGTAGAGATGCGCAGATCGTTGAAAAAAATCGTAGCCGTTCCGATGCTCCGTCCCTGGTAGACCTCTTTCTGGAACACCGTCTCCCGCACCCGGTCGACGATCTCCGTACTGCGGTTCAACAGAACACCCCCGTATATCGCCCCGATCAGAGTGTTGCCTTCGAACAGAGGTACGGCACAGGTGATGGTCATGCCCGAGGTTTCTTCGGTTTCAGATCGAGGGGCGGCCCTTGGTGTTGGGATCAAATCGATTCGAGCCTGTTCGGCCAGCTCAGGATTCTCCGCCATCAGGATTTCCCGGTCCAGAATAACGGTGCCGGAGACTGTAGATCGGTTCTCAAGACAGAGCAGGGCGGCGGGATTGCTCGAAAGGAGAGATCCTCCTTCAACCCGAGCATCCCCGGAGCCGGTAAGGCGAACCAGGGTTTGACCGCTGGGGTCCACAACACCGGCAAAGTCCAGGCGTATTTCCCTGGCCAATGCGCCGAGCCGATCTTTGACGTATTCGGTATCTCGGACCGAGACCGCTTCGAGGCAGCTCCTCTCCTGACCGGCTATCTGAAGAGCCAGCCGCAGACAGGTTTCATCGTTGTTGTAAATCTCTCGGGCGGCGTTTAGATCCAGGCGTATGCGGTTGGTCGCCTCGTTCAGGACGGATTTGTTGAGCAATTGCCCGCCGACCAAAAGCGACAGTCCTCCAACGAGGATGCAGACTCCGAGAAAGGCAGAGATGAGGCGGAAACGGGTCGTATAAATCACGATTATACCTGAACGATAGATTGGATGTCGTGGCCGTGTCAAGGTTTGGTGATCGGATTCACGATTGAACCGCCTCATCAGGTTTTCGGTGCACGGACGGTGAGGAACACTGGCCTTTCGGAGGCTTTAGGTGGTACATTGCTTTCGATGAACTCAAAGGTGCCGAGTCTACAGATAGCGGGACTGATCCTTGCCGGCGGCCGCAATACCCGCATGGGAGGGATGGACAAGAGTCGAATACCGGTTAATGGTGCCCCCCTGATTCACAGCATCGCTGTCTTGCTGCAGAGTCTGTTTCCCGAGGTGATCCTGGTCAGCAACCGACCGGATCTGCAACGGGATCTGCCCGGTCGGGTCGTGATCGCCTCGGATCTGTACGGGGGGCGGGGACCGCTTGGGGGGCTGCACTCGGGGATGGTTCATACGAACGCGGAAGCGGTATTCTGCGTGGCCTGTGACATGCCCTCTTTGAACCGCAAGCTGATCGAACGACAGATCGACGAATTTAACACAGCGGTGGACCGGGGTCATGAGATTCTGATACCTCGGATCGGTGAATTGATCGAACCCCTGCACGGGATTTACCTCAAAAATTTGGAACCCCTCGTACGAGAGATCTGCAGCGGCGAGGGGGGGTACTCGATTCGCGTGCTCCTGGAGCAAGCTCGAACCTGTTATTGGGAACTGGAAGATACGCCGCATCATCGCAGCGCTTTTTTCAATCTCAACACCCCTAAGGATCTAAAGGCCCACCTGCAGTCCGAAGGGTCGGGGAGGTAGTATTCCGTGCGCAGCCTGAAGATCGTCCGAATCCGTGGACGCGAACGGGAAAATCGGGAGGACCTGATCACCGAAGAGATCTCTCTCCGTCTGCTCGCCGGGCATCGGCGGATCGCGGTCCTGATGTGTTCTCCGGGAGACCTGGAAGATCTGATTCGAGGCTTCTTCTACACAAATGGTTTGATACAGGCGACCGACCAGATTCGCCGGATCGTGATCAATCGGGCCACCTGGAGCGCCTTTATCGAGCTCATCCCCGAGATCGATCCGGAAAGCCTGCGGTTGAGCGGAGTCATCGGCTCGGCCTGCGGCAGCAGTTTCCCGGTCGATGACAGCGAAGCGGCGGGGCAGAGGGACGAGTCGGCCGAGGACGGGTGGGATTCCGGGGCAGTGGAGGGGGGGATGCTGGCGAGCTCTCGCCATATCAGCGATTTAATGGAGGAGTTTCGAAAGCGTTCCGAGATTCATCGCCAAACCGGTGGGGTGCATGCGGCTGCCCTGGCGGATCACACGGGAGTACTCGTTTTTCGCGAGGACATTGGCCGCCACAACGCCGTTGACAAGGTAATCGGTGCCCATCTTATCAGGGAAAATAGCTACATAGGTAAGATCCTGTTGACCAGTGGGCGGCTGTCATCGGAAATTCTGCAGAAAGCTGCGGCGTGCCGTCTGCCTATCGTTGTGTCCCGCAGCGCGCCCACAGACCGAAGTGTCGTCCTGGCACGGGAGCGGAAGATCACCCTGATCGGCTTTGCCCGGGGTCAGCGGATGAACATCTACAGCGGTGAAGAGCGGATCGTTGTCGAGATTTGACAATCTTGATACATCTGAAATATATTCGACCAGTGGAAAAGAGGAAGGAATGAAAATAGCACTGACCGGCAAGGGAGGCGTTGGCAAAAGCACTCTGGCGGCGATGATCGCCCGGGTGGTACGGGATCAGAGCAACAAGGTCGTGGCGATCGACGCCGATCCCGACATGAACCTGGCCACCCTGTTCGACATATCCACGGAGCGAGAGATCACCCCTATCATAGAGATGAAGGAGCTGATCGCCGAACGTACGGGGACCGAGGTGGGGCAGCCGGCGCCGTTTTTCACGATGAACCCCAAAGTGGATGATATTCCCGAGAAGTACTGGATCGATCAGAACGGCATCAAGCTTCTGGTCATGGGAACAGTGCAGAGAGGCGGAGGAGGCTGCGCCTGTCCGGAAAACGCCTTCCTCAAGAGCTTGCTCGGTCACATGATGATTGCCCGCCAGGAGTGGGTCATCCTCGACATGGAGGCGGGCATCGAGCATCTGGGCCGCGGTACCGCCCTCGGCGTTGACTACATGCTGGTGGTGGTGGAGCCGAACCGAACCAGTACAGAAACGGCCCACAGGATTCAAAAGCTGGCTGCCGACATCGGGATCAAAAAGGTCAGAGTCGTGGGCAACAAAGTGCAGAAACAAACGGACGAAAATCTGATCCGAAAAGCTTGCGATGGGCTGGAGGTCCTCGGTTTCCTTCCACTCTCCGAGCAGATCCGCCGGATCAGCACCGGGGAGGTATCCCTGGAGGAAGTGGATGAAAAAACCCTCGCCCCGGTCCAGGCTCTGGTGAAGCGCCTGACCTGAATCCTCTGTTATCTCCAACCAGAAGCATTTTGGTAATTTCGTACGCTTTTTGGTAATTTTTTTATATTTCTAAAAAGCTGTTGATCCGGTATGTTTTCTGCTCTATAATGCATCCATCAACGTGTATGACCCTTTGTACCACATCAGGCATCAGGATGACAGGCAGAGGCCGAGATCATAACCCCCTCAGGGGGCAGCACCAGAGAAAATAATTTTTGGAGGTTATTAATGGCGCGAGAGCTGAAGTACGCAGACAAAGCAACGCAGCAACTGTTTAAGCGGG
>CAZBXU010000053.1:0-16823 GCA_964495755.1 uncultured Spirochaetaceae bacterium
CTCTGGCTGAACGAGAGCTGGGCAAGGCGTTGATCATGTCCCACGGGAATTGGGTCACACTGGTACGGTCTCCGATAGCTCTGGCTTTCTACGGGATATCGATTCTTTCTGTCACCTATTCGCTTTTGAGGATGCAACGGTTAAAACGAAAGGCCGGAAAATGAGGCCTGAGGGACAGGCGATAACTGTCTCGTTTTAGGCCTATCGGCCGGGACGAGTCGTCCACCCGGTCAAAGCTTCATTTTTTCTTTTTTTTCAATCTCTTGCTGAGTGTTCTACGGTAGCTGTTTTCTAAGTGCCGGCGCATAGCCGAATAAGCCCCTTCCTTGTCGTGATCATTGATGGCAGTGAAGACGGCGGTGTGCTCCAGAAGGGCTTGTCGATGGTCGTCACTGGTCCGCGGCGCATCTCGATAGGTCTTGATAATCGCGTCCATTATGATCGGGACGATCCGCATGATGACGGGATTTTCTGTCGCCTCAGCGATGCTGCGGTGAAACTCAAGCTCGGTTCCCATGCCCACTTCATGGCGGCCTACGATGTCTTCCATCTCCTGAATGTACCTTTCGATTCGACCAATATCCGCTGGAGTTCCTCGCTCGGCGGCCAGGCGGGCAACTCCCGGCTCAATCAGAAGGCGTACCTCGATGAAGGCGAGATGTAAATCATCGTCAATGAGGAAATCCAGACCGAGTGGATCACTGGCAATACCCGGAGTCTCGGAAACGAAAGTGCCCTTTCCGCGCAGTATCATAATTATGTTCTGCGAGACTAGAGATTTCACTGCTTCCCGTATCGTTGGTCTGCTGACGCCGAAAAGCTCTGCAAGCTGCATCTCGTTTGGCAGCTTGTTGCCGGGTCTCAACTTCTTTTTGAGGATCAACTCCTTGATCCGGTTTGCGACCTCATTGGATAAACGGTTCTGATTTTTTATCCTACGGTACATGACAATCCCCGATGTTTGCCTTTGTATTTATCCATAGGATAACCCAAAAAGCACAGATCTTCTTCCAGCGGTATGACGACTGACAATGAACCTGTTCCTGATTCAGTCAAGGGTTTCGTTTTATATACTGAATATTGTAGGAATCCGACGGAACGATTACACTGGCCTTGCGAATTGTGGAGACAAGACAGCAGAAAACCGCCATCCCCTTCCTCGTATTGGGAGCGATCAGCTTCGGGTTTTCCGGAGTCCTGATCAAGCTATGCGGCTTCCCGCCTGCGGTGATCGCTTCGTTCCGCATGATTATTGCCGGGGTGGTTCTCACCCCTTTCTGCCTAAAACCCTTGAAGCAGCTCTTTTGGGAGAAGGGGATTACCGGGTTTCTCCCCCTGTTGATCCCCGGACTTCTTCTTGGACTTCACTTCCAGTCTTGGATCATAGGATTGAAGCAAACCTACGTAGCCAGTGCGACCTTTATCTTTTCTATCAATCCTGTTTTCTTTGCTCTCTTTGAACGTTTTCTCTACAAAAGGCGTATACCCGGGTATGCCTACGTATCGTTGGCTCTGGTCCTGGGCGGGGCGTACTGGCTGTTCTACCAACGAAGCGGCCAGTTGGGGCAGACGGGAGATTTCCTCTGCCTGCTCTCCACCATGCTGTTCGTGATTTATCTTCTGGTGTCGCGGCGGGTTTCCGGGGATATTCCCCATCTGCTGTACATTCATGTAATTTACTTGTGGGGAGGGCTTCTGACGCTGCCCTTCTCCTTGGCCGGGGGACAGCTGTCTCAGGTCGATCCGGCGGCCACGGGCTCTGTGTTGGCCCTATTGGGGTTGGCCCTGTTTCCCACACTGATTGGACACACTTCGAACAACTACGGGGTACGCCATCTCAGCCCCCTCACGGTGTCTTTTTTCACTCTCAGCGAACCGATTATTGCCAGCATCACCGCCGCCCTGATCCTGGCCGAAGTTCCCTCCTCCCGGGAGTTTCCCTCCTACGCCCTGTTTCTCGGGGCAACCGTACTGTACCTTGTGAAATCAAGGGATCGATGAGGTGAGTTCTATTTCCTATCGAAGAAGATGCTTTTTCCACTGACGCTGAGGGGAATACCGTAGGCAATCTTGACTTCGGGCCCCAGGATTTTCAAATTCACAGCCGCCCGGCCGGCAGAGAAGAAGACCCTGTTGTCTACCCTGTTGTCGGCGGCCACACTCACCGCCGAACCAAGGGCGATACCCAGGTCTCCCGTGTTGAAGGCGCAGATGCCTTTGTTCTTCTCGTTTTCAGCACAGTCTTTGAAACCGCAGAAACCACAGTTGGGGATGCCCAAGGTATTGATCTTCGTGCCTAGCAGCACCAGAACACCGGCAGAACGTACATTCTCTGCATCGCGAACGAAGGAGACCACTCCCGTTTCTTCGCCGACGCGCTGCATCTCCTGGGCGACCTCCTCCTTTTCCGTCCCCGTCAAGACCAGCGTAATCAGGTTGTCCGTGCCCTTGCCCTTGGGAGCGGTCCGGGCGGCGATACAGATCCTGCGGGCCACCTCGAGAAGACCATCCCGTTCCATGTTTGTTCCGTCTGTTTTCATAGCAGATATGATATCTTTTATATAATATAATTGTCAATGTGATATGTTAGCCGTACTATCTATTTGACTTGAAGGATCACTTCCCGTATTCTTCCTCTATGAAAGATATCGACCAGAACTGGATCGAACAACGACTGCTCGAACGGTTTTTACGCTACGTACGTATCGACACAACCTCTGACAGACACTCGAAAAGCTCCCCGACAACAGCGGGGCAGCTCGAGCTGGCCGGGGTGCTTGTGGAAGAACTCGAGAAGCTGTCGGTGCGGGATGTCGAGTTGGATGAAGGGGGTTTTCTCTTTGCCCATCTGGAATCGAATCTGAAAGGTTCAGCCAAGCAGCCTCCCGAGATTGGGTTCATTGCTCACCTGGATACCAGCGACGCGGCGCCCGGTAAGGATGTCGAGCCCAAGGTCCACGAAAAGTACGATGGGAAGATCATTGCTCTCAAAGAAGGGGTGGTGCTCGATCCGGAAGAGTTTCCGGAGCTACGCAGCTATTCCGGCCGGAAGATCATCACCTCCGACGGACGCACACTGCTTGGGGCCGATGACAAGGCAGGACTGGCGGAGATAATGACCGCCGTGGAGTATCTGATGAATCACCCGGACCTTCCCCACGGGGGAATCGGTATCTATTTTACTCCCGACGAAGAGCAGGGCTTAAGCATGCAGCACTTTCCTATCGAGAAAATATCTGCAAAGTACTGCTACACCTTCGATGGCGGAGAGGAGGGTACGATCGAGGCGGAGTGTTTCGAGGGCTATAAAGCCGATCTGCGCTTCATCGGCAAGAGCATCCATACAGGCGTGGCCCGGGGAAAATTGGTGAACGCTATAGAAATGGCTGCGAAGTTTCTCAGCCTGCTCCCGGGTGCGGAAAGCCCCCAGGCAACGGACGGACGCTACGGGTTCTACTTTCCCCTCGAGATCAACGGAGGCATCGAAGAGACGACCCTGGAGATCTATCTGCGGGATTTCGAAGAGCAGGAGGTGCAGAGACGAGCCGCAGTCCTAGAGAGCATGGCCCGGGCTGTGGAAGCGGTTTTCCCTCGAGGGAAGGTGGAGATAAAAATCGAGAAGCAGTACGCGAATATGCACCGTTTTCTTCGGGATTTTCCGGAGGTGTTGCAACATTTGGAAGAGGCGATTCGGGAAACCGGGATAGAGCCGGTATACAAGATTATTCGGGGCGGAACCGATGGAGCCCGGTTGAGCGAATTGGGAGTGCCCACACCCAATGTTTTCACAGGAGGACACAACTTTCACAGCCGTCAGGAATGGGCGGCGGTTCCGGCCATGATCCGAGCTGTAAAAACGGCTGTAAATCTCTGCCGCATCTGGGCGGAAGGCGGACAATCTGGCTGAGAACTCTTCGTATCAGCACCGATGGCTCCGGAAACGTTTCAGAGAATCCTGATCACGGGCAGCTCCGGCTTCATCGGGAGCTGGATTGCGGGCACCCTGGTGAAGCGGGGGTACCCGGTTCGGGGACTTTACCGCAGAAAGTGTATACCGGCGCATCTGGAGGAAATCCGCAGGGCTGGTGCGGAAGTTGAAAGAAGAGATCTCACGATTCGAGAAGAGGCTCGCCGTTCCCTTCAGAACATCGATGCAGTAATTCACTGTGCCGCTTTAGCCAGGGACTGGGGATACGAGAGAGACTATCACACCCAGAATTTCGAAGTCAGTAAAACCCTGGTCGACGAAGCTCGCTGCGCCGGCTGCCGGGTCTTCGTGTTCTTGAGCTCCCTCTCGGTACATGGATTCGGGATTCACCGGGGTTCCACCGAGGAAGGACCGTTTTATCCGTATGTCAGCGGTTACCAGCGGACAAAAAAAGCGGCGGAAGAGTATGTGTTGAGCCAGTCAGCGCCCGGGTTCCGAGCCACCGTACTGCGATCAGGAAATGCATATGGGCCGGGAGATACCACCACTTTTTACAGGCTGCTCGCCGCCCAGGAAAAGGGCATCCGTGGGACCCTCGGTGGCAGTCGGGTCCTGACCAGCCCGGTGTATGTAGAGGACCTGGTCGAGGCGGTGATCTTAGCTCTCGAAAATGACAGAAGCGGCGGGCAGGTGTTTAATATTACCAGCGGGGAAGAGGTCACCTGGGTACAGATGATGGACTACTGTGCCGAACTTCTCGGCGTACGACCCTGGTTCGAGCTGCCCATTCCCCTGGCCTGGGCGGCGGCCCACCTGTTCAACCGGATCTATCGGCTGTTGCGGATCAAGGCCGAACCGCCGGTGTTTCCCTATCGGGTCGCCCACCTGGCCTGGGACTACAACTTCAGCATCGACAAGGCTAGACGGATTCTTGGCTATCGACCCGAAACTGATTGGAAAACGGGATTGTCCCGAACCGTTGCCGCTTACCGGCGCTATAAAGAGAGCGGGAACAGTTCCCGGATTCGCAGTAGCGGATGATCCCATAGCGTCCCTCGATCATCCACTTCGGATCTTTTCTGTTCAGCTCTTCCACCTTCTCAGGGCTTAGGTCCACCACTAATTCACTTTTAGTCGTACGCAGCGTCACCAGAGCTGCCGGAAAATATCCGACAATCGACTCCATGTTTACAGAGGGAGCCCATCTACGGTCAGAGAGCAGCCTCCTATAGTTCACGTCTCCTTTGAGCACAACCAGGTCGCTTCCCGCCAGGCAGCGTCGTAAATCATCGGGAAAGCCGGGAAAGTGAAGGGGACCGTTCCAGAAATAGTGATCCAGGATCCGTAAACGTCCATCCTCCAGATATCCTGTCAACAATCGGCCGATACGGAGAAGTTCCGAGTGGCCGCTGTGTTCGAGGGAAGCGATTGTCCGCAGAACATCCTTGCCCATTGCGTCGGATACATAGAAGGGCGCTTTTTTACAATGGAGAAGGATGTTCAATTTCTCTGAGTGTTGCAGAAGAAGGTGAACGAGGTACAGGTCGCAGATCAGTTCGGAAGCGGCGTTATCGAGGATAAAGTCGACCCGGGAGGCTTGGAGAAGCTTTTCCGTAGCCGTGTCGGAGTGGTCCACCAGAAGATGATCTTCTTCGATCCTCAGGGGGTTTCTGTACATCTTGAGTAGTTGGCTGTAGCTGAGATCCATCCGGTTCGCCCAGAGGCAGTAATGCAGCAGGATTCGCAGCTTATCTTTTATGGTGTCTGCGCTCGAAACGGCGGGGCTGATGCCGGCAACCAGATCCAGCGCGCCGCCGGGGCGATGCAGTTCCTCTTCTTTGAATGCCTCGAAAGGGTCTGCGGCAAGACGGGGACGGTCGACGCTGTAGTATCCCCAGGCCAGTAGAACCTCCAGGTAGAACAGGCTCTCGGCGAAGTACCAGGGAAGGTCGAGCCAGGACTTACCTACATGCCCGGCGATCTCAGCGTTCCAAACGGCCCGCTCCGCCGGTTCGAGCAGTTCCCCCAGGGCGGCAGAGCAGTCCTGCACAACTCCCGAACGGAGTCGGTTCTTGAGCTCGATCAAGGCCTGTCGGCCGGTTCCCCCGAGACTGTTTTTCTTGATGATTTGATCGATCATTTTCGGCAGACGGTCCGTGAAGGTAAAGGAGGCGAAAGATTCGGGATCGGATGTTGAGATAAACGGCGGAAGCGGTTCGAAAGAGTTGCGGGGCACGTCCCTTTATATCACGGTGATCGGGACTCGGAAAGGGCCCCTGTAATCTGTTTTGGCTCACCCGGGTTAGGCCGTCAGCTGCAGGAGCTTCTTGAACTCTTCCCGATCCACCACTTCCTTCTCCAACAGCAGCTTGGCCAGAGATTCGATGGTTTCCCGCTTCTCTTCGATGATTTTTTGAGTCTTGTCATGGGTGTCGTCGAGGATGCGCTTCACTTCCTCGTCGATATCCGCGGCGATCTTCTCGGAGTACTCCTTCTCCGTGGGTGTCCAGATGTCTCCGGTGAGAAAGCGATTGCGCGGTCGCTCGTAGGTCATCAGCCCCATCTTGCCGCTCATCCCGTACTCCTTGACCATGGCCCTGGCGATATCGGTAGCCCGCATCAGGTCGTTTTGAGCTCCGGTGGATACATCCCCGAAGACCAGCTCTTCGGTCACTCTGCCGGCCAGAAGCACGGCCAGACGGTCTTCCAGCTCGCTCTTGGTCATGAGATAGCGATCTTCGGTGGGAAGTTGAATCGTGTACCCCAGGGCGGCGATTCCCCTGGGCACGATGGAGATCTTGTGCACGACGTCCGTATTGGGGAGGGTTTCTGCCACTACGGCATGACCCGCTTCGTGGTAGGCTACGATCTTCTTTTCTTTGGGGCTGATCAGACGCTTCTTCTTCTCCAGACCGGCTATGATCCGGTCGATCGCCTCGTCAAACTCGTCCATGGTGACGCTCTTCTTGCCACGGCGTGCGGCCAGAAGGGCCGCCTCGTTGACGATGTTGGCCAGATCGGCGCCTACCATTCCCGGGGTTCTACCGGCAATGACTTTCAGGTCGACGTCCTTGTCGAGTTTCACACCCTGGCTGTGAATCTTGAGAATCTCTTCCCTGCCGTTCAGGTCGGGTCTATCCACCACCACCTGGCGATCGAAACGACCCGGGCGCAGCAAGGCCGGGTCGAGAATCTCCGGGCGGTTGGTGGCAGCCATGATGATCACACCGGTGCGGGTATCGAAACCATCCATCTCCACGAGCAGCTGGTTCAGGGTCTGTTCCCGCTCGTCGTGGCCGCCGATCGGGTTGAACCCCCGCACCTTCCCCAGAGCATCGAGCTCGTCAATGAAGATGATGCAGGGCGCCTTGACCTTGGCCTGGGAAAACAGATCCCGCACTCGGGAGGCTCCAACCCCCACGAACATCTCGACGAACTCAGAACCGGAGATGTTAAAGAAAGGGACTCCCGCTTCCCCGGCAACAGCCTTGGCCAGCAGGGTCTTTCCGGTGCCCGGTGCTCCCACCAGAAGTACCCCCTTCGGTATATGGCCGCCCAGGTCCTCGAACTTCTTCGGAGTCTTCAGGAATTCGACAACTTCGTTGAGCTCTTCTTTGGCCTCGTCGATACCAGCCACGTCATCGAAGGAAGTTTTCTTAGCCTCCTCGTTCGCTACCAGCCGTGCCTTGCTCTGGCCGATGTTGAGAATGCCGGGGCCCCCTATGGACATCCGGCGCATGGTGAAGTTCCAAATGGCAAAGATGATGAGTAGAGGCAAAATCCAGGACAGGAGGGTACCGAAGATGCTGTTCGCCGGACGTCCCGTGAAGCGAACTCCTTTCTCCTCCAGCTTCTGGACCAGATCCGGATCTTCGACCCTGTTGGTCACGAAGGATTGCTTGTCCGTTTCGCTGCGTACAATCACTCCCCGAATATCTGTCTGAGAAACAACCAGGTCTCCAAGCATACCCCGTTCGAGATACTGCTTGAACTCACTGTAGGGAATTTCGCTAGACGTGCCCCGAACAAATAGAAACTGTAGTCCGAAAATTAGAAGCAGGGCGATCGCGATATATCCCAAGGATATCTGTCTTTTTTTATGTTGGTCATCGTTCATATCTTTACCCACTATTATGATACGAACGGTCCCGTTAAAAGACAAGTCAATTTTGCCCGACTCTAAACGCTACCCTTGAACACGGCGGTGGTTGCGGTGTACAACGCGACATGCTCTACTTCGATCTGCTCTGCGGAGCCAGCGGAGACATGATTCTGGCCTCTTTGGTCGATCTCGGGGTACCTCTGTCATTTCTAAACGACAGATTCCATACCTTGAAGATACCGGGATTGGCGATCGAGCAGACCCCTCAGATCCGGGCAGGTCAATCCTGCACCCAACTTCTCATACGCTGGAGCCAGGAGAGTCAGCGGGAGTATCGAAACCTTGCCGCTATCCTAACTCTCCTGCAGCGGGGCTCTTTTCCGCCTCGGGTTGTGGAGACCAGTCGGCGCATTCTCAGCCGGCTGGCTGAAGCGGAGAGCCGGGTGCATGGTGTTCCGGTCGACCAGGTGCATTTTCACGAGATTGGTGCGGTCGATACCGTGGTGGATGTCCTGGGGTTTGCCTTAGGTATTGAGTGTCTCGGTATCAAACATATCCTATTTTCCACCTTGACCGTCGGTACCGGTACGGTCGAGACGGCCCATGGGACTTTTACGGTTCCGGCACCGGCGACTCAAGCTATGCTGGCGGGTTTAGAAGTGCGGCAGCTGGCGACCGGTACGGAGATCCTTACTCCGACCGGATGTGCGATATTGACGGCCTGCGGCAGGCAGGTCAACAACCAACCGGGGGGCACCGTCTCAGGGGAAGGCTTCGGCTGCGGCGAGAAACAAATTACAGGTTTCTCGGATTACCTGCGGGTCCTTCAGCTGTCCGCAGGACCTTGAACCGAATCGAGAATCTCCGGCAGCTTCCGGAGGCTGGTCAAAAGAACATCCTCCGTCACTCCTGTGCTGCGGGGATCCCCTTCCCGAGGACGGAAGGAACGGCGGTCGCCGGCGAACAGTGCGGTCTTGAAACCTGCTCGTCCGGCCGGTCGGATATCGTTGACCCTGTCATTGCCCACGTACAGCACCTGTCTCTGATCGATATTTAGACGGCCCAAGTTCGCGGCGGCGATGTTGAATATGATCAGCGAAGGCTTGGCCTCGAGATGAATGTAGGACCATTCGCAGAGCTCGGGATCGAAACCCAGAGTTTCCTAGGAATCTCCAAGGTGCGCCGGGAACAGCAGCGGAGTGAAGAATTGAGCGTTCGACACGATCCCCAGCGCAAACTTTCGTTCTTTGAGGCACCGCAGAGTTTCAGCAAGTCCAGGCATGGGCCAGGTCGGGTTGATCCGGCACTCGTACTCCAGAGCGGCTGCTTCGCATAGCTCATCATCCGGACGGCCCGGAATCCGCCCCTCCTTCCAGAGGCTCAGCAGCACTTCGAGGAAGATGTCCCTGATTTCGACTTCCGGGTACTCGCGGCCTTCAGCCTTGAGCCGCTCATGGCCTTTTCCGATCGTCTCCATCAGCACGGAGGCTCCTCTCCTTGCTGTTTCCGCGTCTGCAGGGACATCCAAAGCCCGCAACGTTTGTCCAAAGGCTTGAGCTCGTGCCCCTTGGCCTGTGCTGCCGATATCGCCGGAGGCGGAGATAAACAGCGTACCGTATACGTCGAACAGGACAGCCCGGATATCGGACAGATTTTGCAGCCGCGATTTTCGTCCTGTTGGGATAGGGGTCAGAGGATGAGTGTGCCGGCGAATGCGTTGGATCGCTGTCTCTGGATCTATTGCAGATTTGCGGTTCACCAGCGGATCAGGTTGCCCCCGTAGGTTAACCCCGCCCCGAAGCCGATGACCAGGAGCATGTCTCCCTCCTGGAGCATGTGCTTGCCCTGAAGCTCGGCCAGGGCGATCGGAATGGTGGCCGCGGAGGTGTTGGCGAACTCCTGGATATTTATGTAGAACTTGTCCAGTGGGATCTTCTTCCTCTTTGCCGCCGCTTCGATGATCCGCAGATTGGCTTGGTGAGGGATGATATATTTGATCTGGTCTATGGAGAGGTCGTGGTACTCGAGCAGATGCTCGATCGTTTCCACCAGAGAGGCCACGGCGAAGCCGTAGACCTTGCGTCCGTCCATCTTGAGATAAAAATCATTGGGATCGGTCTCCCCGTGCTTGTATGGAAAGCGGCTGCCCCCGGCTGTACGCTCCAGAAGCCGGGCCCCCCAACCCCGAGAGCGGATATAGGTGTACAGCACGCCTCTTTCTTCCGGTCCCTCTTCAGCGCAGATCACCGCTGCTCCGGCACCGTCGCCGAAGAGAACGCAGGTGTTGCGGTCCTGCCAGTTGACGCATCGGGAAAGAACCTCCGCCCCCATTAGAAGTACTTTCTTGGAAAAACCGGAGCTGATGAAACCTTTGGCGGTCTCCAGGCCGTAGATGAACCCGGTGCAGCCGGCCACCAGGTCCATGGCAGCGGCGTTCTCAGCCTTCAGATTGTCCTGCACGATACAGGCGGTGGCGGGAAACCCCGAAAAATCCGGCGTGGCTGTTGCCAGGAGAATCATATCGAGCTCCTCGGGCTCGATTTCCGCCCTGTGCAGGGCTTTTCTGGCAGCTTCAGTAGCCAGGTCCGAGGCGGCCTGATCCTCCGCTGCTATATGGCGGTAATGGATGCCCGTATGCGATACGATCCATTCGTCGGAAGTATCGAGATATTCTTCAAGCTCATGATTTGAAACACGCCTGTCGGGGATGTAGGTCCCGGTACCGCGGATGACTGCATTCATGACTGTCTCCATCGGGAAAAGGTTCAAGCATTTTATCGAGATTGGTGACAGCGGTCAAGGCGGAATGGTCGGGATCCGGCAGCGTCGATCAGACGCTGAGGGAACTGCGGCACTTGACAACCTATAGGGTATGTGCTATTTCTTGCTATCCTAAAACATGGGCAAGGAGCATGCATGAAAACCTGTTTCCTCTTCCCGGGTCAAGGAGCGCAGTATCCCGGGATGGCAAGAGATCTCTGGGAAGCAAGCGAAAAAGTCAAAGACCTGTTTCGCTTGGCCTCCGATGCCACGAGTATGGACCTTGAAAGGCTGCTCTTCGAGGGAAGTGAGGAGGAGTTGAAAGCCACCGACAACACCCAGGTTGCGGTGACTTTAGCCAGCGTAGCTGCCGGCCTGGTATGCAAAGAAAAGGGGATCGAACCGGAAGGTTTCGCCGGATTCAGCCTCGGTGAATACAGTGCGCTCTACGAGGCGGGAATCATCGCTCTGGAAGATCTCTTCCCGATTGTCAAAATCCGGGGAGAGTTGATGGAGAAGGCTGCCAGAGCTCTCGATACCCCAGGGAGCGATGGTAGGGCCGGTATGGCTGCGGTGTTGGGATTGGGCTTTTCTGAGGCCACTGACGTGCTCGATGCCCTCGAGGGGGAACAAGTATTTCTGGCCAACTATTCCAGCCCGACCCAAATTGTCCTGGCCGGGACTGCCGAAGGATTGGACAAAGCTGAAGAGTTGTTCAAGGAATCCGGAGCCAGGCGCTTTGTGGTGCTGCGGGTATCCGCTCCCTTTCACTCCCCGCTTCTCGAGGAAGCACGCAAAGGATTGGAAGAGGTGCTTGCCGGGTACGCCTTCAAAGACCCGGTAAAGTCGGTGTATGCTAATGTCACGGGCAAGCGGATCGCTTCAGGTGAAGAGGCCCGCAGCCTGTGCGTCCGGCAGGCTGTTTCAACAGTTCGTTGGGTCAATGAGGAGCAGAGCCTGGTCGATGATGGGTTCGACCGCTTTCTCGAAGTGGGTCCCGGTTCCGTTTTGAGCGGACTGTGGAAGGCTTTTTCCAAAGAGCACCCCTGTCTTACTGCGGGCAAGCTGGAAGATATCGAAAAAATCGTCGAGGGATAGAAGCATGTTGTTAGAAGGAAAAAAAGCAATCGTCACCGGGGGAGCCCGGGGAATCGGCCTGGAGATCGTATTACGATTTCTATCAGAGGGAGCTACGGTATATTTCATCGATCTAAATCCCAGTGAATCCCTCGCTGACATGCAAAAGGCTGCAAAAGACGGCGGCGGCAAGGTCTTTTTTAAACAGGCTAATGTCGCAGTCGAAGAAAAAATTGTTCCCGTGATAGAAGAAATCCTCAAAGACGCTGAAACGATCGATATCCTGGTGAACAATGCCGGTATTACCGACAACAACCTCATATTTCGCATGACCCTCGAGGACTGGAACAGGGTTATGAGCATTAACCTGGCCAGCGCCTTCCTGATCAGCAAGGTTGTAGGTCGCCATATGGCCAAGAAGAAGAGCGGTTCGATTGTCAACATGGCCTCTGTGGTGGGTGTTGGAGGCAACGCCGGACAGGCCAGTTACGCCGCCTCCAAAGCGGGATTGATCGGCCTGACCCGAAGCCTGGCCAAAGAAATCGGCATGCGGGGCGTACGGGTCAACGCCGTAGCCCCCGGGTACATAGATACGGAGATGACCCGGGAGTTGCCGGAAGCCGCTCATGAGGCATTCTTGTCCCAGGTCGCCATGAAACGTCCGGGCACCCCCGATGAAGTTGCCAAGGTAGTTACTTTCCTGGCCTCGGAGCTCTCCTCCTACGTATCGGGGGACGTACTCCGAGTAGATGGCTGTATGGCCATATAAAACAAACGGTTTTAAACGTCAAGGAGAACATTATTATGGTTAAACGAGTGGTGATAACCGGATTAGGGACGGTGAACCCCCTCGGCAATAATGTAAAAGATACCTGGGAACGGGTAAAAGCCGGTGAGAACGGCATTACCCGTATTACCAGGTTCGATCCGTCGGAACATCCCAGTCAGGTAGCCGGGGAGGTCAAGGATTTTCATGCGGGGGACTTTTTCGAGGCCAAGGAAGCCCGCCGGATGGACCGCTTCACCGTATACGCGGTAGCCGCGGGTGTGCAAGCCTACGAGGATGCGGGATTAAGGAACGGAGACATCGATCCCGATCGCATCGGAATTGTTTTGGGCAATGGGATCGGCGGAATCGAAGTCTTGGGGGACAACTTCAAGAAGTATTTCGAGCGTGGGGCAAAGGCAGTTCACCCTCTGTTGGCTCCGATGATGATCATCAACATCGCTCCGGCGAATATCGCCATCAAACTCAACCTCCAGGGACCCTGCCACGCCGTGGTGACTGCCTGCGCATCCGGAACCGATGCCATCGGTGAGGCGCTGAGCTGGGTACGGAGAGGCAGGGCGGACATGATGTTGGCCGGGGGAACGGAAGCCGCCCTGACTCCGTTGGGATTGGCTAGCTTCACCGCATTACAGGCGGTGAGCACAAAGTACAACGACAAGCCCGATCAAGCATCTCGACCCTTCGACGTCGGGCGGGATGGCTTTATAATGTCCGAAGGATCAGGAATCGTCGTTTTGGAAGAGCTGGAACACGCCAAGAAGCGGGGAGCCAAGATTTATGCCGAGATCCTCGGCTACGGAGCTACCTGCGACGCCCATCACCTGACGGCGCCGCATCCGGAAGGAATCGGCGCGGTACGGGCGATGCGGCGGGCCCTTGTTGATGCAGGGGTAGAGACCGAGGATATCGACTACATCAACGCTCATGGAACCTCCACACCGGTGAATGACCCTGTAGAGTCCAAGGCGATCAAAGAGGTGTTCGCAGAGCGAGCTGAGAAGCTGAAGGTTTCGTCTACAAAATCGATGGTCGGACACCTGCTTGGAGCCGCCGGCGGCGTCGAGGCAATCGTTACCTCCCTGGCGCTGAAAGAGCAGTTCTACCCGCCTACCCGCAATCTCGAAAACCTGGATCCGGATTGCTATGAGCTGGACTACGTTCCCAATAAAGGTGTGGCCGGGCCGATGCGGGCAGCCATTTCCAATTCTTTTGGATTCGGCGGGCACAACGGCGTACTGGTATTCAAGCGCTACGAACAGTAGAGTACGCTTTTCCTAGAACAGGTCGAGCTGCTTTTGTGCTGCAGCCGAAGCGGACCGATCCGTTCGAGGTCGGGCCTGTTCGAACTCGAGCAACCCTTCTTCGATCGGGGCGAGAAAGGGACTCTTGGCCAGACGGTATTCCCGCCCGAACAGATATCGTCTGCCTGCGTAGCTGAGAAAAAGATATCTCTTGGCACGAGTCATCCCCACGTAGAATAGCCTGCGTTCTTCCACGGGGTCTGCTTCACTGTAACCATATAGAGAGTAGGGCAGCAGCCCCTGTTCGCAGCCCACGATAAATACGCAGGGAAACTCCAACCCCTTGGCGGCGTGAAGGGTCATTAAGCTGACCTGCTCGCTGGCCGGTTTGAAGCTGTCCGCTGCTGAACCAAGAACCGTATACTCGAGGAACTTTCCCAGTTCAGCCCCAAAGGAATCGGCCAGCTCTAGGAGGGCGCGGCAGTTCTCCGGCGGCAGTTTCAGGTCTGTACAGGCGAGCACCGTGGATATCAGGTTCGCCGTCGAGTCTGTCCTGCCTGTCAACTCGCGAAGCTCCTCCAGCTTTTCCGTTCCGATCAGATCTTTTTCCATGATGGACTTCCTGAGAACAGGGTTTTCCTTCGAAGCGAGCCGGAGAATGTCAATCGCCGATTTTACCGGCTCCTGCTTGAAAAAGGGAGTTTCCCCGATCTTTTGATACGGAATGGAGTGGTTCTGAAAGGCCCGTTCTAGAACGTCCATCTGTCGGGTGATGCGACAGAGTACGGCAAAGTCGGCAAGGCTCTGGATTCCCTCCGTGCTCGATCCTTCGCTGATGTTGCTGTCCATCGAGAAAAAGCGCAGGCCCCCGATCATGGCTTCGATGCTCCGTGCTACCACCTCGGCTTCGCTCTTGTCGGTGGGATTCTCCAAGATCCGCAGCCGCACCCCCGGTTCGAGACCGCGAAGAGCAGGGGTGGGGCTGAGGCCGGCCAGTACCTGATGGGAAGCTTGAAGGATCGTGTCGGAACAACGGTAGCTGTGGGATAGGTTGAAGAGCTTCGCCGTAGGATAATCGGAGAGAAATTGATTTATGAATCCAACATCGGCGCCGCGGAATCCGTAGATCGCCTGGTTGGGATCTCCGATGGCGAACAGGTTGGAGTGTCCTTCCGGTGCGAGTAGCCGTATCAAACGATATTGGGCCAGGTTGATGTCCTGATATTCGTCCACGAGGATCCACTGAAAGAGCCGGCGATACTCGGCCAGCACTTCGGCTTCGGAAAGAAAGATCGAGACGGATTTTTGAATCAGGTCGTCCAGATCGAAGAGGTCCTGCCGCCGCAGATACTCCTCGTACTGTTCAAATACTCTTTGTATTTCCGGATCGGAAATCTCGTCCGGGGTTGTTATGTTTCTCTTCAAGCTGCTGATCTCATTGCAAACCGAACGGACAGCGTCTTTTAACATACCCGGCAGAGAGCGAACAACAGCGAGCCGGTCATTCTCATCGATCAGAGAGAATCCGCTGTTTCTTCCGGTGCAACGGGCGTGGGTCTTCAGGATCGACAGACCCAGGGCATGGAAGGTATGCAGATGGATTTCTTCCAGTCCCCTCGGGGCGGACAGTTGACTCTGGAGCCGGCTTCGCATTTCCGCTGCCGCCTTGTTGGTGAAAGTAAGGGCCAGGATGTTGCCGGGTTCGATCCCGCGGTTCTGGATCAGATAGGCGATTCGAGCGGTCAAGGTTCTGGTTTTTCCGGTTCCCGGTCCGGCCAGGATCAACAATGGCCCCCCATCGTAGGTAACCGCCTCCCTCTGTTTCGGATTCAAGGCGAAGAGAATCGCCGGCTTCGAAGGCTCGACATCAGAGGTGTTTGGAAATGTCAGTGGCACTCCCCCCGGTGGTGGGGATTGTACGGTTTGCGCAGCGAGGCGCCGATAGGCGGCGATGTCGAAGCTGATCAAACCGATTCTGGTTGGGGGCTCAGGCTCCGCCCTGCTCATATCTTGGAACAGCAGCTCCTGGGGACTGAAATTGCTTAACTCTGCCTCGCTGAAGAGTTTTGCCCGACCGAACCGTCCATCGAAACCAGGTTCGACAAGCACCTGGCCGCAGCGCATGCGGCGGATCGCCTCGGCCAGCAACTCATTCGTTTTGATCTCGATATCCTCTATGGGAGTATCGAGAAGCAGGGCAAATTCCGAACCGACCGCCTGGATTGCGGAGCTGTAGAGGCGGGCGATCTTCTTCGATTGAACTCCGACCCCTGATATCTCGGAGAAAATTTCCTTGAGGGGTATCAGGGAGCGAAACCGGGGGTGGTCTTTCGCATCAGGAATCTGCGCTCTATCGGCCAGCTGGGCAACCCTGCTCAACACGCCTACGGTGACCGGTCTGCCGCATACCGGGCAGATGTTTCGGTGGCGAAGGGTTTCAAGAGGGTCCCAGCAGATGTCGCACTTCCGGTGGCCGTCGTAGTGGTATTTCCCCTCCTGAGGAAAGAACTCGATGGTGCCGAGGAAACCAAAATCTTGGAGCGGTGGATGATTTCCGGATAGCGCCCCGATGATCGCTGGATAGGAAAGATCGGTGTCGAGGAGATTCGCCTCCCGCCCGAGTTTCTCGGGAGAGTGAGCATCGGAGTTGGAGATCAGGGTGTAGCCGTCGAGAAAACTGCACAACCAGTTCATCGGTGGATCCGAGGACAGCCCCGTCTCCACGGCGCGGATATGTTCGGTCAGCTCACCGTAGCACTCGGCGATGCTGTCGAAGCCGCTTTTTCCTCCCAGTGCGGAAAACCAGGGCGTCCAGATATGGGCTGGAACGAAGAACATCTGATCCGAGCTTTCCAGAGCGATTTCCAGAAGCTCTCGGCTGTCAAGACCGAGAATCGGTCGGCCGTCGGAGGAGATGTTGGCAAA
>CAZBXU010000053.1:16923-20342 GCA_964495755.1 uncultured Spirochaetaceae bacterium
TATTACGAAGGACATCGCGTCGCGATATTACGGGTTGAGGTTTAATAATGTCGGAACGGTCCATGGATCCCAGACACGACGACGAGCTGCTCGAAGAGGTTGAAAAGGAACTCAAAGAGCCTGATATGTATAAGGTGGTGTTGCACAACGATGATTATACCACCAAAGAGTTTGTTGTGGAGGTGCTTCAGGGCGTGTTTCACAAACCCGCGATCGAAGCTATGAAAATTATGATGGATGTGCATAAGCGAGGGAAAGGGATCGTCGGCGTATACACATGGGATATCGCTCAAACAAAGGTCGCCCAGGTACGTCAGATGGCCAAAGAGAGGGAGTTTCCCTTGAAGTGCTCGGTTGAACCGGCATAGATTGATGAGGGGTATACTATATGAGAGTCAGCGATGATGTACAGGGGGTTTTACAGGCTGCCTATCTTCATGCGAAAGAACGGGAGCACGAATACCTGACCCCCGAGCACATACTTTTTTCGTCTTTGTTTTTCGATGTGACCCAAGAGCTAATCAAGGCCTGCGGTGCGGACCCGGATGAGATCAAGGAAGACCTGGAGAAGCACCTCGGTGATTCTCTCGCGGTGGTGAAGGATACCGAGCCGATCCAATCCCTCGGTTTTCAATCGGTAATCGCCCGCGCCCTGTTTCACTCCGAAGCTTCTTCCAAAGAGATCGTGGATATTGGGGATATTCTTGTGTCGATCCTCGATGAGACGAAAAGTTTCGGCGCCTTCTATCTGAAGAAGGCCGGAATCACCCGATACAACCTGTTGCAGGTTATTTCTCACGGTGGAATGCTGCTCTCCGATCCGGAAAATCGGCAGCGACAGGAGGAGACCCCTGAAACGGGAGAGGGAGAAGAGGAGGAAGCTCGAGGAGCCGGGGGCAGGCGACGCCTGCGGCGCAGTGCGCTGGAGATGTTTACCCGAGAGCTTACCACGGCCGCTCGAGAAGGGGAGCTGGAGCCGCTGATCGGCCGGGAAGATGTCTTGGAGCGAACGGTTCAGGTGCTCTGCCGGCGCTTGAAGAACAACCCGGTCCTGGTCGGAGATCCCGGCGTGGGCAAGACGGCGATCGCCGAGGGTTTGGCTCAGCGAATCGCCGAGGACAAGGTGCCGGAGCTTTTGAAGAGCTACGAGGTGTTCGCCCTTGACATGGGAAGTGTCGTCGCCGGTACGCGCTACCGGGGAGATTTCGAGGAACGGCTCAAGCAGGTGATCAAGGAGTTGGAGAAGAAGGAGAGGGTTATCCTGTTCATAGACGAGATTCACACGATCGTCGGCGCCGGGGCCGTCTCCGGCGGATCGCTGGATGCCTCGAATATACTAAAGCCTTCCATCGCTTCCGGCCGTATACGCTGTCTTGGCTCGACTACCTACGACGATTTCAAGAAGTACTTCGAGCGGGATAGAGCTCTCTCGCGAAGATTCCAGAAGATAGAGGTGACCGAGACCACTCCGGAGGAAACCTTTCAGATCCTGCAGGGACTCCGGGATCGATACGAGGAGTATCACCAGGTCAAGTACACAGACGAGGCTCTCCAGTCTGCGGTGGATCTTTCGGACCAGTATATAAACGACCGCTTCCTTCCCGATAAGGCGATCGACGTCATAGATGAAGCAGGCGCCTACATGCGCATACTGGCTTTTCGGGACGGTCTGGCCACGAGTCCGGAGCCCGTGCTCACCCAGACGGATATCGAGAGGGTCGTGTCCAAGATCGCCAAGATTCCTGAAAAGACGGTTTCCGCCTCGGAGGTAGACCGCCTGATGAGCTTGAGCGAAGATCTGAAAAGCGCAATCTTCGGCCAGGACCAGGCTATCGAAGCGGTCGTCCAGGCCGTTAAGAACTCCCGAGCAGGCTTTCGCGAGCCGAACAAACCGGTGGCCAACTTTTTATTCGTCGGTCCGACCGGCGTGGGCAAGACAGAACTGGCCCGTCAGCTGGCGGACAATCTGGGCGTCGCCTTGCACCGCTTTGATATGAGTGAGTATCAGGAGCGGCATACGGTGAGTCGCCTGGTTGGTTCTCCTCCCGGATATGTGGGCTACGATGAAGGAGGACTGCTTACCGACGCGATCCGCAAGACCCCCCACGCCGTGCTTCTTCTGGATGAAGTAGAGAAGGCTCATCCGGATGTATTCAATGTTCTGCTTCAGATTATGGACTACGCCACCCTGACTGACAACGCCGGGCGCAAGGCGGATTTTCGCAACGTCATTCTGATTATGACCTCCAACGCGGGAGCCCGGGAACTCGGCAAGTCTTCGATCGGTTTCGGTGAACGGGTGATCGGCAAAGATGCAATCGATACCGCCGTCGACCGGATCTTCAACCCGGAGTTCCGCAACCGTCTGGACAGAGTCGTGACCTTCAACAGACTCGACGAGAGGGTCATCCTTCAGATCGTTGACAAAGAGATACGCTTTTTCGAAGCCCAGTTGGTGGAGAAGGGGATCAATCTCGAGGTCAGTGACGCCTGTCGCCGGCATCTGGCCGAAACGGGGTACAGTCCGGAGTTCGGGGCTCGGAACATCGCCCGGCTGGTGCAGCAGAAGATCAAAGATTTCTTCGTGGATTCCGTCCTGTTCGGGGAGCTGAAAAAAGGCGGAAAGGCCTACGTTGATCTGAATGCCAAAAGCGGTGAGGTTACGGTAAAGACGACAAAGGCGAGAAAGCCAAGGGCTGCCAAGGGCAGCAATACCGGAAAATCCGGCGAAGCCAGCAAAGCTAACCGAGCCGCCAAGAAAGCGGACACCCTAGACAAGGGCAAGACCGAAGCCTGAGGTTTAGGCTTTCAGAGGGACTTAGGCCTGCTTTCCTGTAAACGCGCCTCCCGCTCCTTGAGGGCTCTTGTGATCAAGAGCTCTTCGTAGGTCACCGAGTATGTTTCTACCAGTGTTTCCTCAAGCCTCTTGCGCCGGGATAGGTGGGTTCCCACGGCCAGGAGCAGCGCCTGAGCTTCCACGAGTCTGTTTTGAGACAGGTAGTACCGGCACAGGGTGAGCTGGGATCGACTGCGCTCAGCCGCGGTTTTTGCCTTGCGGATCGACCCGATCAGCAACCCTTCGGCTACCGTATCATTGGAGGGGTTGCCGTCGAAGATATAAAACCGGGCCAGGTTATCCGCGCTGTTCTCCTTTATGAGTTCGGCCTCTTTGCTCTCGGAGTATAGATCGGTTAGGGCGATCAGCTGATTTTCGAGGATCACGTAGGAACGTTTGTAGGTCTTGGCGATATTTTTCACCCCGGCAAAGATCTCCTTTCCCTCTCGATCCGTGTTGGTAGCCAAGAGAACGCTCAAATGGTCTCCCACCCGGATTAGCTGAAGGGATACCACCAGATTCGAGGATCCCTGAAATTCTTCGACGATAAGATTGACCGGATTTTCAAAATCCAGATTGTACA